>JAFGUM010000122.1 GCA_016938515.1 Spirochaetales bacterium
CTGCCAAAGTCCACCCCCGGGCCTTTGATTACGAACCTTTTTGCGACGACCCGCATCCAAGCCTCGATGGCGGGGCGCAACACGAAGAACGCGCAGTCAGAACTGCGATCTGCCAGACTCTTGGCAGCGTATCTGCGCACGCCTGTCATCCCAGAAGAAGCAGGAGCCGAGACACCAACACGCCCAGGTAGTTGCCAACCGCGTAGCCTACGATGCCGGCGGTGATGCCTGGAGCTATGAGCCTTTTGTCGCCAAGTACCCCCGCTACCAAGCCTACGAACGGCGGTGAGCAGATGGCCGCGGTAGACACTACCATCATCGAATTTCTGTCCAGCCGGAACAGCTTTGAAAGTATCACGTGCACGATCATTGAAACGACTACCGTGAATATAACAAGCAAAAACACCATCGGGCTGGCACCCAGGATGCGCCGGATGTCACCCATCGCCCCGGCCGCAAAGCTGAACACCAGGATACAGTACTCGCCAAGCTCAAAGCTGCCCTTGGTTTCCCGTACCGGCCGCGAAAAACTCAGGGCGATGGCCAGCGTCGTTATGCCCAGAATAACGACCATGGTCTGGAATTCCGGTGTGGCAAGGAGACTCAGGCCGAAGGACACCGCGATGGCGGCAAAGGTGAGCCCCACGTTCCTTGCCAAGGGTAGCCACGGTGACGACCGAAGCACGTCAACTACAAAGGGAAATCGCGTGTGCAGCGTAGAGTCGTACAGCTCACGGCCAGGGTGTGGCTCTACCGTGGCGCCTTCTTCTGGCACTACGGGAACCGTCAGGAACCAGCCGAACACGCGCTTTGCCACGGTAATGAAGAACAGGACGTACAGGGCTCCCATCGCGACGTCGGCAGCGTGTACGGCGAGGTACAGGTCGTTGTCCACGTTCAGCGCTATCTTGAGCGCGGCCAGGTTGGGGGTGCCACCGGTATACACACCAACCAGAAGGCCTGCCAGTTGCGGGTATTCCGGTAGCGCGGCGGAGAACAGGGGTACACCTACTGCCACGGTTATGAGTACAGAAACCGAAGCCAGCACCATACCGAGCATCACCGAACCCGTAGCCTTGCCCCACGAACGCACATCAAGGGTAAAGAGCATCAGTGGTATGGATAGCGCTACGCTTACGGTAGCCACCAAGTCAAATGTACTAAACGCCGTCTGGCTCCGCAGTACCGTGTTGCCAAGGAGAATACCCATGGCATAAGACGTTATCAGTGGATTGAGGAAAGACAGCGTCTTTACCCTGTCCCGGAGGAACTAGACGAGCGCCGGGAAGAGCAGAGCAAAGAGCGCATAAGGTATCATCGCCATTGGAAACCTCGCTTTGCAAACGTATGGCCATACCGTAAGAGCCGGGCACCTCACCCAGCGCGCCAATTGTAGGGTCAGCCCGCGTTACGGTCAACGAAAATCAGCCTTGACCTCCAACGACCTATCCCGCATCATTATGTGCATGGAACAAGCACACGCGCAGACGCTCGTGGCCGCCGGCAAGCTACTGGCCGAGACGCTTCACGGTACACGTGTTACGCCCCTCGCGGCTTTCGAGTCGCTGGCGGCTCTCGCGGTCTCGGAGACAGAAAAAGACGCCCTCGTACGACCGATGATTGAACACTGGGCAGCGCTCAATGGCAAGAACGCCGAATCGGGAGCACCCGAACTCGACGCGAGGATGCCGTTGATCCTGAGCCGTGGCTATGATGAGATGGTGCCCGAGCAGGAGCTCAAACGCTTCTTGCCGGAAGAAAAAATATTGATAAACCGTGAGTCGTTTCACGCGCGCCTTGACTCGCTGGATTTCAGCACCCTCGACGCTGCGAGCGAACGCACGGTGCTGGAACAGCTACGCGCCGAAGCCATAGGGCTCAGCCCCGAAGACGTCATCCTGTATTACAACCTGATAAAGGTAAACAAGCTTGCTGGCAGGGCGCGCCAGGGCACGACAGCTTCCGTCGGAACCCCACGCGGCGAACAAGCAACACGCCAGCCGATATCACCAGCCGAGCTGTTCGCCCTGGCAATGAAGGCTTTTGGCGTTAGCCAGGAACACGTTCTCAAAGCCAACAGCGGCAAGCAGCTCGATATGGAGATGGTCTACGAGGTGATGCGTGAATCTATGCAGCAGCGCCGGGTTGCTCCTGAGGTATACGCGCACTACCTGGGCAAGCGCACTGATAAATACGTACGTGCTGTACGTGACTTCGTAGACAAGTTTATAACGCAGCGCGGAGAAAACCCCGCAGACTATGCGGCATACCACGCGCTGTACCTGCTGCTCGGCGGCGCGCAGCCCAAACTCCTTGACCGCCTGGACGCGTCTCCGCCTCTGGCGGCTTACCTGGGAGACAGGATGGGCCGAATCAGGAGCATCTACTACGTCGCGTTGCTGTTCATCCACACGTTCTCCTACGCGCTGTGTTCGCAAACCTACGACATAGCGCAAAAATACGGCGCATCCCCTCCTGAACAACAGGCAAAGCTGCGCAAACTGTACTCGTCCAGCGAGCGGCTCGGCCTCCTTCTATCCAATGCGACTAATATGGCGAATCAGCGCGTTGCCGAGTACAAGGGCGAAGCGCGTGAAATTCAGGGGCAGTTCAGACAGTTTCTCTCGTCTCACCGTGAGCTGCTTGACTCAGCAGATCTCTTTGAAACGCAAACCGGCACCTGAACCATGAGGGTAATGATATGAACGTACAGCCACGGCCGCGCTTCGCGGGTCTCGTCAGGATACTCGACGCCATCAATCCCTTCCTCATCCTGGCCGCCACCATCGGCATTTTCATGGACTACAGCCCGCTCAAGGCGGCCTTCGCGCTGCCAAACGACGTCATAGCTGCCCTATTCGCCGTGGACTTCCTGCTCAGGCTGATGGCGTTTCCAACCTGGCGCTACCTGAGCCGCGGCTGGGGCTGGATAGACTTCCTGGCCAGCTTGCCAGGCTTCATGCTCGTGCTACAGCGCACCCCCCTGCTCGCCCTCCTGCGCATCGTGCGCGTTGGCAGGTTCTTCAGGATAATCCGCGTGCTGCGATTCCTGCGCGCGTTCAGCTTCCTCAAATCGATGAAGGCTGACTCTACCTGGGTGCAAGACCGCATAATGAAAATAGGCGTGTCCATCGTGTTTACGTCCATGATAGGCATCGTCGCTCTCGACCTCGGAGCCAGGGCTGGGCTTGAAGACCTGGCGGCGCGGCCGTACCGGGACGCGTGGGATGCCGGCGGATCGTCGCTACGCGCTGTAGAAGCGATGCCGGGCGTCGTTGCGGCCATCCAGAACGGCGCGGTGCGGCAGAAGCGAACAGACGGCTATCCTGCGGTGGGAACGCCGGCCGAGTGGGCCGCGGCTCGTGACGACCTGCTGGCCGGGTTGTTGCAGATTGACCTTGAACCAGGTCGCGGCCTCGCTCTGGGCTCCGTAGTCGTGCCGGCCGTTGGCATACTCGTAGACGCCCGCGGAGTCTACGCGATCCATGACACCGTGATGACCATAGCCATAGCCACCCTGCTCGGCGTGCTCCTCGTCATCATGTTCGTGGTGGGAGCCGTGTTCGCGCGCGACGTCCGGACGCTGCAGCTGGTGGTGGACTCGTTCGACGCCGGCGACTACCTGCTCCTGAGGGAAGAAGCCAGCAACCGCGGCTTCGTCGGGGAGGCGGCGCTGATAGACTCGGCCGACGACGAGATGGACAATCTGCTCAAGGTGAGCGCAGCCACCGCCGACCAGCTTGAAGCTCAGTCGGCGGGATGGTCAACACCCGCGGCCTTTGACGAGCCGGCAAGCGTGCCTGCCGCTCTGTCTGACGATGAGCTTGTACGCATCGCGGGCACACTGGAAAGCCGCCTCGGCCAACTCCTGCGGGAGCGCGACCGAGACACCGCCCGAGACACCATAAAGGCCCTGACTCCATCCATCGTGGCGTATATTAAAAAGAACTCGTAAGGATGAGCCTTCCCATATTGCTCCACCCGTGCTGTCCCGTTCCGGCAGGACAACACAGAAACACCAATTGTTTTAGTTAATTATATTTAATGCTGCTCAAGATCTTCTCGATCTCGAGCAGGTCTTTTTCAGCATCAAAAACCGTCTCGTCATACTCATTCTTGAAGAGCCTGGATCTGGTTTCCAGCTTGAATCCTGGCCGGCCGGTGCCTCCAATCGCGTAGTACTGATAGTAGCCGTTGAACTCATCCTGCATGAGGACGCTTGTGCCGATAACCGAGCCATCTGCAAGATCCTTCTGAGCCACCACCCGGTACTGCGGCGCGTTTACCC
>JAFGUM010000600.1 GCA_016938515.1 Spirochaetales bacterium
GCCTGCTGCGGTCGCCACCGCGACGAGGGACGCTCCGGGATCGGCCACGCAGGGGCTTCCAGCTTCCGACAACACCGCGGTGTCTCGCCCGGCCAGAAGCGGCTCAAGCAGGCTGGCCAACTCCTCTGGCTTTGTGTGCTCGTCGAGAACGCGGAAGGACGAGGCGTCCAGATAGTCCTGTGGCAGCACGCGGGACAGGAATCGTCTTGCGCTACGCTCGTTCTCTACGACGAAGTCCCGTATACCGTGCAGGGTGCGTATAACACGCGGAGCCAGCTCGTCGATGGGATCACCATCTCCTATGGGCACGGGCACCAGGTACAGCGATGCGCTCATATAGTCTCTTCTCCTGATCCGAGGAAGGCTGCGACGTAGGCTCCGTACCGATCAGAGCGAGCTTCGTCAAATCCTGTATCCCTGGCTCTGGCCGAGGCTTCCAGCCGTGTTGCCTCCACGTCTTTGGCGGCGAGCGGAAACCTTTTGCCCACGAGCGATAGTTCCAGGTTCCTGTCCCGCACGATGGTTCGGCCAGCGGCTACGAGTCGCAGCTCGGAAAGGGTACCCTTCTCATAGCGGGCGGTAGCGGCGAATGACGCGGGAACGGTTTCGCCGCGTGCCGGTTCTCCCAACCTGCGGACGATTGCCGCATCCCAGGGTTGGGTAGGAATCCGCACTCGCGACAGAAGCATGGCTTCTGGAAAGCCGGGCGTGTCATGATCGGTAACGAGCGTATGAATACCAACCCAGCGCGTACCCGAAGCATCCCTCAGTTCTACCGCCGCGTCCATACAGGCAAGAGCCGCGAAGCATGTCATGAAGGCGGATCGGGCAGCCACGTTGCCACCTATGGTGGCCATCGCGCGCACCGTTGCCGTGCCTACGAGTTTAATCGCTTCCCTGAGAGGTTCCAGCGACAAGCTCGAGGGCAGAGCAAGAATGGACGCGAGCGTTACGCAGGCTCCCAATTCGAGGTAGCGATCCGATCTGTTTATGGAGGTGAGCTCTGGAATGCCTCCAAGGTCGAGCACGGGCATAGGACGATCAGTTGAGCGCCTGTCATTGCGGGACAGTAGGAGTGTGCCGCCGGCCCAGGGTACCGCGTCCGATCTGCGTTTTAGGAACGCCATTGCTTCGGCTAGGCTCTGTGGTGCGGCTACTTCGTCAACGCGCACGCCCAAACTCCCCACCCCGGCGTGTTTCAAGCGCGGTTCTTACCGCGCCAAGTATTGCCGAGGGTAACGCGCATCGACAGTACACCGATGACATCGTTTCCAGTATTTCATCGTCGTCGGGTCTGACTGCTGATTCCAGCAGCGTACCGGCGGCCATGTACACAGCCGCGTCGCAGAATCCGCACAACGGCACGCCAGTCGACTTGAACGCCTCATCAACGGTGCTGTGGGTGTCTGTGCTCTTGAACCCTTCGTAGCTTATCACTTCTCTGCCCCTGACCTTGAACGCTGGCACGAGGCACGAGTTGACTAGCTTGCCGTCCAGTAGTACCACGCACTTGCCGCAGCTGCCTTCCATGCAGTCGTTCATCACGCTCGACAGCCCAAAGCGATCGCGAAGCAACTCGGAAAGCCTGTCCATCGGCTCGGCTTTAACGCTGACGTCTTCTCCGTTTAGTATAAAATCTATAGTCATTGTCTGACTCCTGTGGGAGTGGCAAGATCGCCAATGGGCAGGGAGTTCCACGGACTATCGAGAGCCTGGCTGAGCGCGTTGGCGAACGCGGGGGGTATGAGGTCGTACGCCAGCTCTCCAATTCCCTTTGGCTCGCTATCGTCTTCCAGAAAGTCTACGTATACGGGTGGCGCGTCCTTCAATCGATGCAGGCGATAGCGAGCGGCCGCTTCTTCGTCCGCGGGGCCGCTCGATACATCCAGGTTTTCGTGGGTACACAACCCGAGGGCGACGATGGCGTCGTGTTCCAGCGCCCTGTGCGCGGCTTCAGGCGAGAGTAGCCGCCCTGCCTTGACTACGAGCCAGATACCGCGCACGTCGGGGTAACCATCTACCGGATCCAGTTCCAGCTCAACGACGGCGCAACCCCACGATGCGTCCTCCAAGGGTGATTCTGGAGACGCCGCACGGCTACGGGCGCGCACGGACTTCCTGACGGTGATTGGCAGGGCTTCCCTGAATCGCCTGCTGCTCAGTTCCTTGCACGCCAACTCGATGAGGCGTTCTATGACGCTTACGCTTCTGGACAGCACCGATGGGCCAGAGTCCGGCACCCGGTCAGTAGACGGTGCTTCTACCCGGACAGCATCCGGTGACAGGCCGAGCGTGTTGGCTGCAACGTGTCCCCATATGCCGGTGGTCGTCGTGGTACCTGGAACGACGCTGGTTCTTATCGTGAGCATGGAGCCCTTTGACATGGTAATCTCAACAGATGGTGAATCCTGGCCCAGCTTTCCAAAGCCCCCGGCATTCATCTGCGCCGCGAAAGCGAGACCTATGCCGAACCCTGGCACCGTCGAGGGGTCTGCCCTGCGTTTGCGTATCAACTCAAAAGACGATCGCTTCCTGGGATAGTCGCTGTTGGCGAGTATGCGTTCCTGTAGTGCGGTGAATGGCGGCGCTTTTCTGAGCGCTGCTCCTGCTGTTTCGTCACCTTTGCCCGCGACGTTTATTCCACGCCACTCCGAAGGATCGATGTCCATCGCGGTCGAGCAGTCTTCGGCGAGGCGTTCTACCGCGAATGTTACAGGCGCCGTGCCAAAGCCCGTAAACGCTCCCATCGGTGGCAGATCGCTGCGTATGGCTGTTACCCTGGTGCGCACGACCGGGCACGAATACGCGCCCGTACAAGCCCGAAGGGCGCGTTCGACGAGCACATCGACAAAAGGGGAATAAGCCCCGGTATTCAGCGTCACCCGCACGTCGAGCGCCGTTAGCGCGCCTTCAGCATCCATGCCGGCGCGGTACGACGCCAGGCTTGGCGCGCGCTTTGTTGTATATAGAAAATCCTCGTTGCGAGACAGCAGCAGGAGGGCTGGTTGGCCGCTGAGCATGGCGGCGAGAGCAGCGTGGCTCGCTAGTAGCGAAGGGTACCATAGTTTGCCGTCGAGGTGAGGCCCCAGGATCGTGGTTCGCACGACTATCTCATGTGGCTTGACGCCCAGGACGTCTGCTACAGAGCTTCGCACGTGGAAGGGCCACTGTGTGGACGAAAAAACGACAAGCTTGTCGTAATCAAACGCCGCCGCGGAGCCCTGTGGCTCGGGGTAGTAATGATCCTGCGGACCAACGCGATACTCCCCCTCGACGATGTGAGCCGACTCGGCGAGGGCCGTGTCCGCGTTGCCCCGCTCGAATACGGTTGATTTGACTATCCGCGTGGAATCATACACTTCTGAGGCGTACTCGGCTCTCGTTTCATCTACCCTGACGCGCGTCAGGGTAATGGCTTCGGCGACCTTTCGCCGGTCTGGTCCGACGATCAGCGCGACTGGTTCTCCGCGGTACGCCACCTCGCCAGAGGCCAGCACTGGTACCATGGCTCCCTGTACGCCGATGGTTTTAGAGCCTGGTATGTCATCAGCGGTAATGCTCCGGTATCCTTTGGGCAAATGAGGTAGGCTTATGGACGATATGACGCCCCGCGACACCGGCGAACGTACCGTCCCCACGTAGACCGCATCGTCGCGCGGAAAATCGGACAGCCTCGATATCCACTGAATGTGGCCGTCCGTTCCGCTTTTCATGCTTTCGAGCCCCCGGCCAGCTCAAGAACCGCCGCGGCTACGCGGCGCGCGGCTTCAACGCCCATGCCCTGCCAGATAGGCAAGCTCACCGTATGTTCGAACATGGACATCGCGTTTGGAAAATCAGCCGGAGCCAACCCGTATCTGCGCGCGTAGTACGGCATGATGTGGAGCGGTATAAAGTGCACCGAGCTGCCTATTCCCCGATCGGAAAGGCCGGTTACTATGTTCTCCCTCGCCGGCCCACCGCGCTCCGGGCGCGTTCTGAGTGAATACAGGTGCCAGGCGTGTCCTTCACCTCGCGGGGGAACTTCCAGGCCGCGCACCCCCGTAAACGCCTCGTCGTATACAGCTGCGATGGCCCTGCGTTCATCCAGGAAGCGATCGGCCTTGCGCAGCTGTTCCCGGCCAATGGCGGCGAGAATGTCTGGTAGATTGTACTTGAAGCCTGCTTCGACTACCTGGTATCGCCACGAAGCGTTTTTGGACGTATAACGATCCCACGCGGCCCTGTCAAAGCCGTGCATACGCATGGTGGCCATCCTTGACGCCAGTTTGGGTTCGCGCGTCACTATCATGCCGCCCTCACCCGTCGTTATCGTCTTTGTTGCGTAGAAGGAAAACACGCCCACGTCGCCGAGCGTACCCGCGTATCCGTCGGCTGTCCGTGATGGAAACGAATGCGCGGCATCTTCCACTATGGAGCATCCGTAGCGCGTCGCGAGTGACCGAATCGCCTTGATGTCGCACGGCAGGCC
>JAFGUM010000601.1 GCA_016938515.1 Spirochaetales bacterium
AGCTACGCGCCAGGCGAGGGACCAGACTACCCGGTGTGGCGCTGGCTAAGCGCACCATTTGAGGTGCTGGCGAGCGAGGACGCGGCGCTTGCCATAGTCATCATAGCCTTTATAGCCGTAGTTGGCGGCGCGTTCGCGCTGCTGCGGGAAGCTGGCATCCTCGAGGAGAGCGTCCGTCTTCTCGCAAGGCGCTTCGGGGCGCGTAGAAAGCTGCTGTTGGCCGTGCTGTGCCTGTTTTTTATGGCTACGGGAAGTTTCATGGGCGTATTCGAGGAAGTGGTGCCTCTCGTGCCGCTGGCCATCGCGCTGTCAATGTCATTCGGGTGGGACGTATTCGCCGGCCTTGGCATGAGTATCCTGGCCGTTGGATTTGGCTTTTCAGCCGCCATCGCCAATCCGTTCAGCGTTGGTACGGCACAGAGACTGGCGGGGATTCCCGTACTCAGCGGCTCGGGATTCAGGGTCATCGTATTCATCCTGGTCTATGTCCTGTACCTGCTGTTCATGCTGTCGTACGTACGAGGGCTTGAAAAAAGGAGCAGGCTGCCTGGCGGAGAATCCAGTCCCGCTATGAACGCAACGGAACTTCCAGTACAGACAGCTCCGAAGGTGGCGCGGGGAGTCAGGTTTTTCGGCTGGTCCAGCCTCGTTCTCGCGCTGTTGGTCACCGCTTCGTCAATAACGCGCGTAGGATCGGATTACGTGCTACCCGCGATAGCGCTCGGTTTCCTTGTTATTGGCGTAGGCTCTGGATTGTCGGCTGGCGTACACGTGGGCAAAGCGGCCCGTTCATTCGGGGAGGGCGCTCTTGGGGTGCTTCCGGCTGGTCTTCTCATACTGATGGCCCTGAGCGTCAAGCGTATCGTCGTAGCCGGCGGTATCATGGACACGGTGCTGTTCGCCGCCAGCGAGCTGCTCGCTGGGGCATCGAGCTACGGCGCGGCCGCGCTGATGTACCTGGTCGTGCTGGGCATGAATTTTTTCATAGGAAGCGCGAGCGCAAAAGCTTTTCTGCTCATACCGCTGATGACGCCGCTCGCGGATCTGTCCGGTGTTTCCAGGCAGATTGCTGTGCAGGCGTTTGTTTTTGGAGACGGTTTCTCCAATATGCTGTACCCGACCAACGCGGTGTTGCTCATATCGCTGGGCCTCGCGGGCATGTCGTGGGCGCAGTGGTTCCGGCGTACCTGGAAGCTGCAGGTGCTTACGCTGGCGCTTACGATGTCGTTGTTGATGCTCGCCGTTGCGATTGGATACCAATAGAACTGGCTATAGCCCCGTGCTGGCTACGAACGATGAAAGAGAATCCGCGTCCAGCGGTAGACCTGCGGCGGTAACGGTATCGCCTTCTATGCTCCAGATCGCCTCATCCAGCACGGTCGCGGCTCGCTCTGGCCACATCGCGTGCGCCGCAGCGTACAAAAAGACGCGGCACAGCGGAGAAAAAATGAGAGCCGCGCGATCAGAGCCAAACTGAAAACGCAGCGTCGTCGTGTAGATGTCAGCCGCTCCGGATGGCGTAGCTGATAGCACGAGCGCCAGCATGGGTACTTCGCCCTCTCCCATCGGTACCTGCGCCGACAGCAATGCGATCGGGTTTGGCAGGTAGAGCGCAACAGCGGAGTTCCACTCGTCTGACCACCGCACCGGGATTGGGTTGGGATTGGGGGTTGCCGCGGCCGCGAGCAGCCCGTCTATTGATCCTGTGCCGACGAAAGCCCTGCCGCCATCCACAAACGCGAGGCGCAAGAAGCCTTCTTTCTGTTCCCACACCGCCCCGTTCTTGCGCCACGCACGATCGCGTGCCAGTCCTATCGACGCGGCTCCCGATGGATAGCGTCCTTCTGCTACAGCTACTATGCTGTAACGGGCTGGGCTGTCTTCTCGTACGAGCGCGGCTGTCATCGAGTCTGTTCGAGCCGCTATGTCTTTGGTTGACGATACGTCTGTACCGCTGGCTCTGGCGAGGGCTAGCGCGAGGGTAGGCCCGTCGAGCCTGACGTAGGCCAGCGCGCCCGGTGGCAGGAAGCGTTCTGGTTCAAGATCCGCCGGCGCCCGTACTACGGTGGCGCACGATACGGCGAGCACACTCAACGCTGACAAGACCAGAATGGACACGGCCAGTCTCCTCATAATCCCCTCCGTTCAAGAATCGCGATGGCACGCTTCCGGTGCAGAGTGGCAGCCTCGCACCAGGTATACAGGTCAGTACTGAAAAACGATGCGTCTGTTTGCACCGTAGGCGTGGTGCCTCTGCCCGTGGCTCCGGCCAGTTGCGCCCTGGCCCAGGCTACCTTGTCGTAGTGACGCAAGCCGGCGAAGGGCGATGCATCAAGCGGAGCGCCCGCCTGTCTCCGCCACAAACCCGCTTCATAGGGTTGCACATCCCAGCATATCGCATAATCTGCCAGCCGCTCATCCCTGGATTGCTTTGCCCATACCGCCGCAAGCCTGGCGACGATTAGTTCATCGTCCACAAACCCGCGGCCACGGTATACGCACAGGTACCTGTATATTTTTTGAGCCGCCGCGGTAAAACGCTCTCTGTTGATGACGCGCGATAGCCGTGGGATGAGTCTATCGTCTGACCATATAGCGGCGGGATCGTCCGGTAGCGCCAGCGCCTGCAGGTGTCCTGCCGGTGGAAGACCGGCGGCCAGAGATGAGGAGCCAGTATCGTTCCAGTCGTCAAGAAGCCCGCAGAAGTTCTGATGAGCCCAGGTGTCGGCGAATGAATGCAGGGCAACGCCGATGAGGTAGGGATTCTTGTCCTTGAGCGCCGACACGAGCAGTTCCTTGGCGGCTGCGGAGTTGGCGGTAACCGCGTAGGCGTTGCGCTTGCCATCTCGCCTCGCGCTGGCCGCCGCATCGGGGTCTCCTGGTATAAAATGGTACGGCAGGTAGACGTTCCTGCTCACCGAATCGTCCCAGAACAGATAGTTCTGCGTTACCGGCACGTCAACCTCAGCTTGCGATGTTGAGAAACGCACGGGAGTGGTAGACGCGTCTACTTCCTGCGAAGCGTTTGCCATTATAAACGCCGTACGGTCGTCGAATCCTGCTTCCAGGGCGAGAATATACACGGCGTAGTAGTGGAACTCGACGTTCATACCTGCCTAAGGTACTGTCAGTATGGTTTTTTGGCTAGGAACCTGCAGGACGATACTGGTCGGTCAGCTCACCCGGCTCTGGCTACGGCAGCTATTTTTTTGGTAGACTACTCCCAGGTGGCTGGCCGCCACGGGAGGTAGCGTATGGCTGTTGCGGGCAAACTAGTACAGCGAATAGGCGTTTTGGGCGCTGGCGCGTGGGGAACAGCAGTAGCCAAGGCGCTGGCAGACAATGGACACGAGGTTACCCTGTGGGCTCGTGAGACAGACATAGTCGACGCCATAAACGAGCGCCACGAGAACCCGCAATTTCTGCCGGGAGTCCGTCTGCCCGACAACCTGCGAGCCAGCGCAGAGCCCCTGGACGCGGCCAATGGCATGGAAGCAATCTTTCTCGGCGTGCCATCTCCCTATTTGCTGTCGTCCGTCAAGCGTATCCTGACATCGCCGGACATTATGGACGGCCGGGCTCTGATAGCGGTACTTACCAAGGGCTTTATAGAGACGTTTCGTGGTCCTCGGCTCATAGTAGAGACGCTCGAGGACTATCTGCCAGGTTTTTATAGAGATAACCTCGTGTACATTTCAGGCCCCAGCCACGCCGAGGAGGTGTCTCGAGGCCTCATGACGGGGCTGGCCGCGGCAAGCTCAAACGGCCGCAACGCGATTCGCGTCCGGGAACTGCTGCAGTCGAGGAGCCTACTCGTGTTTCCGTCACTCGATACCGTGGGCGTGCAGGTTTGCGGGGCGGTAAAAAACGTCGTAGCGATTGCCTTTGGCATGCTCGACGCGCTCAAGGCAGAATCTGACCGTTTTGGCGACAACACAGAGTCGCTGCTGCTCGCCGCGGGGCTCAATGAGATTCAAACATTCGGCCAGGCTCTCGGCGCGACCCACCCGGAGACGTTTACCTCGCTCGCCGGCGTGGGAGACCTCGACGTAACCTGCAGGTCGGTACACGGCCGTAACCGGCGTTTTGGCCGCGATATCGTGCAGAAGAACGCCCTCGCGCCGTTCAAGGACGCGGTCGACCTCGTTTCGCGCATTGGCGAGCTGGGTTACTTGCCGGAAGGCGCCCCCGCGAGCATTTTCGTCCGCCGCATCATGGAAGACAAGCGCATAGATATGCCTATATGCCGCGGCGTGCACCGGATTCTGGATCGTGAACTGTCGCCTTCAGAGTTTATAGAAGAATACCTGGGTGGTCTGTCTGGCGCTTGAGGAGTTCCACAGTGGTGGCTCGCCACAGTAGTGGCTCGCCACAG
>JAFGUM010000602.1 GCA_016938515.1 Spirochaetales bacterium
CTATGGTAGTACCGTGTTCGGGGATGATCGCGACGCCGATCGAGACGCCAACGCTGACGCGCGCTCCCGCCTTGCTACCCTTGACCCTGAGCATGTAGGGGTTGGAAACGCTTTCCAGGATGCGCTCCGCGACGATGACGCTGTCCTGGCTATCCCGTATGTTGCCCAGGATGACGACAAACTCGTCGCCGCCAAAGCGGTATGCCGTGTCGCGCTCCCGAAGGCTTACGCGGATGCGCCGAGCCGTTTCGACGAGCAGTTCGTCGCCCGCGTCGTGCCCCAGCGTGTCATTGATGTGCTTGAACCCGTCCAGGTCGAGGAACAGCACGCTGCCCTTCCATTCGGGATTCTGCTGGGCGTTGGGAAGAAGGTTGTTCATGTCCTCGTTGAACAGGTCCCGGTTGCCGAGCCCGGTAAGCTTGTCGTGGTAGGCAAGGTGCCTCAGCTTGCGTTCGAGAGTCTTTCTTTGCGTAATGTCGCGTATTACGCAGGTGAGCGTGCGTCCTTGCTGATCTTTGCTGTTGCCAAAAGACATTTCCATCGGAGCGACGCCCCGGTGCTTGGTGGAGCCCAGGAATTCAAAGGTTCTCTTGAGGCCCAGGGCCAGCCGGTCCTGGTCGTCTACGTAAAAGTACTTGCGGAACTCACCCTCGTGCTGGCTGAATACTTCCGGTGGAAAGAGCACGCTGAACGGTTTGCCCACTACGTCGTCACGTTCGTAGCCAAAGGTGTTTTTAACCCCTGAATTGGCAAAAATGATGCTGAATGAGTCGTCTATCCTGAAAATTGCCTCGGTGATGGTCTCCGAGAGAGCCACGTAGTGTTCTCTGGTTTCCTTGAGCTGCTGGAACAGCGCGTGGTCGAACGACAGGTCGCGGATCAGCGCGATGACTGCGGGCTCGCCGTGGAGCTGAATCCCTGACAGCAGGCAGTCCATGGAGACAATGACGCCATCCCGTCTTTGCCCGCGGAACGCCAGAACGTCTTCGGCTGTAGCGGCGTGGGGGGCGTTGCCGTGGATGGAGAACTCGGCCAGCCTTTCGTGAAACGCACCCCGGTACCCTTCCGGCAATAGCTCGTAAATGGGCTTGCCTATCATGTCGCTGCGCTCGTAGCCAAACGTGGTAAAGAACGACTGGTTGGCCTCGACGATGATACCCGCGGGTGTCATGATGAGTACTGAATCAGTTACGCCGTCTAGAAGAATCTCCAGGCTGACCGACGCCTCTTCTTCTTCCTCCCCCTCAAGCTTGAGCGCGTATCCCTGGAGCAGGCGTTCGAGGAGCTGCGAGAAGATAGACTCGCCGGGGTCTGAAAACGGATTCTTGTGGGTATTCTGCTGAACGGTACCCGCTGTATTCGGAGTGCCGCCTCGACCGTAGACGGTATCGAGGCCGTCTGGCACGGTTCCGGTATCTGAGGTTTCAATAGATTCCAGCAGCTCGTGCATCGCAATACTTTTTTGCATGGAGGTGTTCCTCTTCTGCGTTTATGCTATACGTTCGTCTTTAGTATACAGGATACTCTACGTTTGCAGAAGCTTTCAACGAGTAAAAATAGATATTCGTACTTATCGCATGAACAGAGCCGTGAGCCGCCTGGTCGTCATGTACAGCCCGACCGCGGACATCACCGCGAAATACAGCACGTGCCACAG
>JAFGUM010000603.1 GCA_016938515.1 Spirochaetales bacterium
AACGACCGCATAGGCGCGTACGACGCCGAGGGCAAACCCCTGGAAGAGTGGATCACGAGGCCCGAGTACACCGAGTACAACGAGCTACACAGCAACCCGAGCGAGCTAGAGGCCCGCCGCAAGCGTCGGCTCGCTGAAGCGGCCCTGAAGCGCAAGCCGCAGAAGAACGCGGCCTACGCCGTAGAAGTCGTCGTGTCAGCCTCGCCCGATTGGTTCGACAAGCGCGAGGAAAGTTATATCAAGAGCTACTTCGATGCGGCCCTGGCGTCCCTCGGACGCCGCTACGGAGCCGAGAACGTCCTCGGATACTCGACGCACTACGACGAGACGACGCCGCATATGCACGTACTCATGGTGCCGCTCGTGGAGGGCAAGGACGGCTGGCGCTACTCCTCCTCGGCCTTCATCGGTGGCCGCGCCGACTTGGCGGCGCTCCACGATCAGCTGGCCCGCGACCTGGCCGAGTTCGGGGTGACGCGGGGAGAGCGAGGTAGCGAGGCCAGGCACACCGATCAGCGAGGGTGGCAACGCGATCTAGCCCGTAAGGAGCGCGAGCTTGCGAAGAGGGAGAAAAACCTTGCCCGTATCGAGCGAGAGAAAGAGGCGATGTGGGCGGCGCGGGAATCCGAGTTGGCCGCGAGGGAGGCCGAGGTTAACCGGGTCTGGGGGACGATGGCTGCCGTGCAGCAGGAAGCGGTCAAGAAGCGCCTACGGCGCGAGGACAGGGAGGAAGGACGATGAGAAGTACACTCGGACACGACGGTGATCTGGTCGAGGCGATCCGTGAGATATACGAGGGGAGCCGCGAGGCGACCACGAAGCGACGGCTCATAGAGCTGGTAGAAGCGGCCCGTGGGACGATCATCACCGAACCCAACCTGATAGGCTACTGGCCCACTTTCGATTCACTCAAGGATCGCCTACAACGCACGCGAACCGACGAATACGAGCGCTGATGTGCCTGACCCTCGGAAAACGCCGTGGTGGGCCAGGAATCGAGGGTTTTCCACGCTCGGCGGGAGGGGGCCACATACCCCCGGAAGCCGAGGGTGGTAAACCCGGCGCAACAGGTATACGATGAGCCTGTGCCAAAAAAAAAGAGCTTCGGGCTGGCCGGCCTGAAGCTCCAGAAAGGACGGTAGATGATGGCTACCGCAGTTCAAGAATACAACCAGCTCACCCGGTTCCGCAACACCCTACCGCGCAGGCTGTTTTCGACGGATCAACTCGGGCCGATGTACCAAACGGACGTTCTAACCGCGATCCACAAGCGCTATATCCAGCCGAACGACAGCAAGAACCTCCGCTGGCTTGTCTATGACGTTGACCGAGACACCGCATCCTACGACTGGTCAGACAGGGGATGCCCGCCGCCAAACCTCGTTGCGACGAATCTCGATAACGGCCACGCCCACTTGTTCTACGGCCTGGAAGTACCCGTTTGGCGGCAGTACGGAGTCAAGGATAAGGCGTTTCGGTACGCCGCGGCTATCGACGTAGCGATGACGAAAGCCCTCGATGCCGACCCAGGCTACGCCAAGCTCATAGCCAAGAACCCGCTCCGGGCCGACGCCTGGAACGTCCAGACCTACCAGCGGTACAGCTACGATCTGCCGTGGATGGCCGACTACCTAGACCTTGCACCGTACCAGGATCAGCGCCGCAACCTACCCCCGGTCGGCCTCGGCCGCAACTGCACCCTGTTCGACCGATTACGGCTGTGGGCCTACCGCGCCATTCGTCAGGTCTGGTTGTCCGAGGACTTCTGGCGCTACTCGGTCGAGGTCGTCGCGCAGGGCTACAACGACTTCCCGAACCCACTGCCCTACACGGAGATTAAGGCCACGGCCAAGAGCGTCGGTAAGTGGACTTGGAACAACATGAGCCGGGAAGGGTTCAACCGTTGGGCCGAGGCCAGACGCCAAAAAAGCATGGCCGTCCGGCGGGCGAATTCTGTAGTGCTGTTCAAGAAGATCCAAGCCCTAGCCGCCGAGAACCCGGAGGCCACCCAGAGGGAGCTAGCGGCCCTGGCCGAGTGCTCACAGAAGACGATCAGCAACGCCCTACGGGCCACCATCTGATATTACAAATTACTCAAATCAAGGCCACCATCTGATATTACAAATCGGACAAGGCCCGGCCCTCAAGGCCACCATCTGATAGCCTATTAGTAACAGCCCACGACGCCTCTCTCTACCACGGCCTGACCACAAGGCCAGGCTCCGGGGCTTTATCGGCCCCCTCCGCCCGTCCATGTGGACAGCCCTCGGCTGGCTAGATGGAGGGCGCGGGGCCAGGGGTATGACACGGCAGTGTCGTACCCCTCTTGGGGTCGAGGGGGAACCCCCGCCCATGCTACTTTCGTAGAAAGTTGCTATTGGGCTAGCAACTTGCTTGCAAGGTGCTGTCCGACGCGCTACGATACGGACATGAGCGCATACATCGTAGCCCACGTCCGCCGAGTCACTACGGGCGTTGGGGCGCGCAACGTAGCCCGCCACAACGACCGCATAGGCGCGTACGACGCCGAGGGCAAACCCCTGGAAGAGTGGATCACGAGGCCCGAGTACACCGAGTACAACGAGCTA
>JAFGUM010000604.1 GCA_016938515.1 Spirochaetales bacterium
CTGTGGATCTCGTCGCTGCTTTCTGTGGTGCTGGCTGCCCTCGTTCTGCTGCTCATAGGCCGGATGGAAACAAAGGCGCAAATACTCGTGGGCATGAGCGCCACGATCGCCATTTTGGCGGCCAGCTACGCCGTGTTCCACGTAACGGGCGTATATATAGCAATTGTGTCTCCGGTGCTCGCGACCTTTGCCTCGTTCCTCACGTATTCCTTGTTGTCTTTCCTCGTGTCTGAACGGGAAAAAAGCTTCTTGCGCAAAGCTTTTGGCACGTACCTCTCGGGAGACGTTATCAATCAGATAGTAGAAGACCCCACCATGCTCAAGCTCGGCGGCCAGAAAAAATGGATGAGCGCGATGTTTACGGACATCCGCGGTTTCTCGACCGTATCAGAGCAGCTCGACGCCGAGCAGCTCGTGCGCCTGCTCAACGTCTACCTATCCGGCATGAGCGACATCATCCTGGAAAATCGCGGCACCATAGACAAGTACGAAGGTGACGCGATCATTTCGTTCTTTGGCGCACCCGTCGGCTACCCTGATCACGCGGCAAAGGCGTGCCGCTCGGCGCTGCTCATGAAGCGCAAGGAAGCCGAACTCAACGAGCGCTTCATCGCAGACGGCCTCGCGCCTACACCATTACTTACGCGAATAGGTCTCAACACCGGCGATATGGTCGTTGGCAACATGGGTACCGAGCGTAAGATGGACTATACGATAATGGGCAACGCCGTTAACCTCGCGGCTCGGCTTGAAGGCGTCAACAAACAGTACGGCAGCTGGATACTGATGACGGGCGACACGCGCAAGGAAGCCGGCGACGAGTTCGTCGCGCGAAGGCTGGACAGCGTCAGGGTGGTTGGCATCAATACCCCCGTGCAGCTCTGGGAACTCGTAGACTTCAAGGCAGATGTTTCTGACGAAACCGTAGCTTTTCTGGGGCGCTTCGACGAAGCCCGGGATGAGTTCGAAGGTCGAGACTGGAAAAAGGCGATGAGCAGCTTTAACGCTCTGTCCAGGGAGCGCCCCGATGATGGCCCCACCAAGTCGTACATAAAAAAGTGCGAGGTGTTCCTGAGAAAGCCGCCGGCCGCGGATTGGGATGGGGTGTTCGCCCTTACAGAGAAATAGCCTTTGCGGGCGCGGCGCGCCGCAAAGGCTACCCGTCGTTCGACCTGACGCGAGTACGCGCAGGTCAACGACGGGGCGGGTATACGGCGCTGACCGGACGCGTCGCGCCGGTCGATTCTCGCGGGGGGTAGTCGCAGCGGCGCTTCGCGCGCTGGATGGGAATTTAAAAAACCCGCCCAAACCGTACAAGGATGGGTTCGGGCGGCCAAGCTGAATCGGCGGTGCTTGTATAATAATAGCGCACTGTTCTTTGTTTTTCACGCCAGCCGGCCAAAAACCACCATCTGGCGCTGATGGCTTCCTTTATGGCATAATCCCGGCTCACGGACCGACTGGTTTGCGGTAGCGCGCGGGTCAGTAAGGCCAGAAATCGTTCCAGAGGAGCATGTATGTACGAACCCGTAGACCCAAAAGCGAGTTTTCCGGCTTTGGAGGAGGCCGTGCTGGCGTTCTGGAAAGAACACGGCATTTTTGAAAAATCTGTATCGGACCGCGAGGGGTCTCCGGAATACGTGTTTTACGATGGGCCTCCTTTCGCGACGGGGTTGCCGCACTTTGGCCACTTTGTGCCTGGAACGATCAAAGACATTATTCCGCGCTACAAAACGATGAAAGGTTTTCAGGTTGAACGCCGTTTCGGATGGGACTGCCACGGGCTGCCCGTCGAGTACGAGATGGAAAAAGAGCTGGGTATTTCGGGCAAGAAGCAGATAGAGGATTATGGTGTTGCAAACTTCAACGAGGCCTGCCGGTCGATAGTGCTGCGCTACACCAATGAATGGCGATCCATCATGACCAGGGCTGGTCGGTGGGTGGACTTTGACCATGATTACAAAACCATGGATCCTGACTATATGGAATCCATCTGGTGGGTCGTCAAGAAGCTGTGGGACGAGGGGCTCATCTACGAGGGGCACTACATTCTGCCGTACTGTCCCCGCTGTTCCACCGTGCTGTCCAACCACGAGTTGCAGCTTGGGGGTTACAAGGACGTGCATGATCCGGCCGTTACGGTCAAGTTCAGGGTTACGGTGGATCCACAGGGGCTACCGGGTCTGTCGGCTGGCTCAACGTTCTTTCTGGCGTGGACCACGACGCCGTGGACGCTGCCTTCAAACCTGGCGCTGGCGGTTGGCTCCGATGTTGACTACGTGATCGTCGAGGATGGTACCGAACGGTACGTTCTCGCAGAGGCTCGCCTGGAGGCGTACTACAAGGATGTGTCGTCGATTCGCATAGTAACCCGTTGCAAGGGTTCAGCGCTCACCGGCGCCGTGTACGAGCCGCTGTTTCCTTACTTTGCCGAGCACGAGGCAAAAGGCGCTTTCAGGGTGCATGTAGCCGACTATGTAACGACCGAAGACGGCACTGGCATCGTACACACCGCGCCTGGCTTCGGCGAGGACGACTATCAGACGCTCAAGGGCACGGGCGTGCCAACTGAATGCCCGGTGGATGGCGAATGCAAGTTTACGCCCGAGGTGACAGACTACGCTGGTCGCTTCGTAAAGGACTGTGACAAGGATATCATCGAGAGGCTCAAAACCGAGGGCAAGCTCGTAAAGCGGGAACAGTACCTGCACGCGTACCCGCACTGCTGGCGCTGCCAGAGTCCACTCATCTACCGAGCCGTTTCAAGCTGGTTCGTAAAGATAGACCCCATCAAACAGAAAATGCTCAACGCCAATTCGAGTGTCTACTGGATGCCCGGCCATATTCGCGACGGACGCTTTGGCAAGTGGCTGGAGAACGCGCGGGACTGGGCTATCAGCCGCAACCGCTACTGGGGCAACCCGCTGCCCATCTGGAAGTGCGACTCGTGCGGCTCCACCGTATGCGTCGGGTCGGTTGACGAGCTGGAACAGGTGTCGGGGAGTCGCCCGGCAGACCTGCACAAGCATTTCGTCGATGACATCACCTGGTCGTGTGACAAGCCTGGTTGCGGAGGCACGATGCGACGCATACCGGAAGTCCTCGACTGCTGGTTTGAGTCGGGTTCGATGCCGTACGCCCAGGTACACTATCCCTTTGAGAACAAAACCCACTTTGAGGAACACTTCCCCGCTGACTTCATCTGCGAAGGTCTCGACCAGACACGGGGCTGGTTTTATACGCTTACCATCCTCGCCGCGGCCCTGTTCGACAAACCCGCGTTCAAGGCCTGCGTCGTAAACGGCCTCGTGCTCGCAGCCGATGGCAAGAAGATGTCCAAGAGCTTGCGCAACTACACAGACCCGGTAAAGGTCATGGACGAGTTTGGCGCCGACGCGTTACGGTTGTTGCTGATGCACTCGGCTCTTACCAGGGCCGACGACCTGTGCTATTCAGACGAAGGCGTCCGTGACGTCGTCAAGAGCATACTGCTGCCGTTGTGGAGCGCGTACGGCTTTTTCGTCACCTACGCCAACATAGACGGTATCCAGCCTGGAGAAGCCCCCATCGGAGCGGCCAACCCGATGGACAGGTGGATCCTGTCCACGTGCGAGACTATGGTTCGCGACGTAACAGCCGGCTTTGAGGCGTACGATATGCAAAAGGCCATCGACCCGATGGTCGATTTTATCGACTCACTCAACAACTGGTACATACGGCGCTCGCGCAGGCGTTTCTGGCGCTCGGAGAACGATGGCGACAAGGTTGAGGCGTACTCGACGCTGTACCGCGTGCTTAAGCGTCTCGCGCTGTGCATGGCGCCGGTAGCACCGTTCATCACCGAGACGATGTGGAAAAACCTCAAATCCGGCGTCCCAAGCCAGGACGCGCCCGAGAGCATCCACCTCGCTTTGTACCCGGAATACGATGAACGGTACCGTGATGAAGACCTGGAATGGAAGATGGCCGCCGTCCGCAAGGCGGTGAGCATGGGGCGGTCGCTGCGCTATCAGCACAACCTCAAAATTCGCCAGCCGCTGCGTGCGGTACACCTGGTTACGAGGGATGACCGTGAGCGCGCCGTGCTGCTGGAGATGGAAGACATCATCCGCGACGAACTCAACGTCAAGGACGTGGTATTCCGCGACGATGAAGAGGATCTCGTCGAATACCAGGCCAAGGCCAACTTCCGCGTTCTGGGCAAGGAGCTGGGTAAGCTCATGAAAGCGGGAGCAGCCATAGTGGAGAAGCTGGAACCACGTCAGATTGCCGCTCTGCTCGGCGGCTCTACGCTCGTAATAGACGTGGCGGGCCAGCAGGTCGAACTCACCAGTGAAAAAGTGGAGGTACGACGGCTGGAGAAAGCCAGTCTACGCGTTATAAACGAAGGCACGCTGACCGTGGCTCTGGATGCCGAGATCGACCAATCACTCCTCGACGAAGGAAACGCACGCGACCTCATACGTGGCGTCCAGACGCTGCGCAAGGATTCTGGCCTCGCGGTAACAGACCGCATCGTGCTGACTGTTTCGGGAACGGAAGGCCTCAAACGCGCGTTCGAGGCCTTTGGTGACTTTGTAGCGGGAGAGACGCTGGCAGTCGCCTTGCTCTGGGAGGAGACGGCCGACGTGGTCGAGGTGGAAGCGGGAGACGAACACTGGAAGGTATCGCTCAGGAAAGCGTGATTCTAGCCTGTCGATTCCACAAAGCGATTGCCCCTGCAC
>JAFGUM010000605.1 GCA_016938515.1 Spirochaetales bacterium
CACCGCCTTCGACATCTGCCTGGAGCGCGGCTTCGACGAAGCGCTGTCGTGTTACGCCAAGTCGAACGCGCTCGGCGCGTAAGCCACCCCCTGAGACGTCAGTCGTCTACTGGATGAGCTTTTTGAGGATGCGCTCGTCTTTTTTCCAGTCCGCCTGCACGCGCACCTTTATGGACAGGCGCACTGGGTAGTCAAAAATATCGGCAAGATCGCGCTCGGCTTCTTCCCGGATAAGGCGGATCATCGAGCCGCCGGAACCTATCAGGATACCCTTCTGCGTCTCGCGCTCCACGACGAGGTCGCCTTCATACACGAGCGTGCCGTCGTCCAGCTTGTGGTGCGACTGGTATTCCACGTATACGGCGTGGGGAACTTCGTTTCTCGTGTGCAGGAACACCTTTTCGCGTATCGTCTCGGCAATCCTGAATACAGGCTCCTGGTCCGTGTAAAACTCAGCCGGGTAGTAGGCCGGTCCTGGAGGTGAAGCTTCCGCCAGAGCGGCGACGAGGGCATCAACACCCGTTCCCTGCTCCGCCGAGAGGTCGAAAGCCGGAGCCCCCGGCAACCGTTCCTCTATGAATCGCCTCGCTGTGGGCACGTCGGATTCCCGGGCGTCTATCTTGTTTACCGCGACGAGTATCTTGCTTGCAAAAGGCGCGACGCGCGTGGCGATGGCGTCTTCTTCCGGGCCGGGCGGCCGCGTCGTATCAATGACGTACAGTACGAGGTCCGCGTCGCGGAGCGCGTGCACCGCCAGATCGCGCAGGCGCCGGTTCATGGACTTGTCGGAATCGTGCAGCCCCGGGGTATCCAGAAACACGAGCTGATATCCGTCGCCCGTCTTGATGCCGCGCACGGTGTTTCGCGTCGTCTGGGGTACGGGAGAGACGATGGCTACCTTCTGGCCGCAGATGGCGTTGACGAGCGTCGACTTACCCGCTGAAGGCCTGCCGACGACGGCCACGAAGGCCGACTTATGGACGTTTTCCACTATTCATATTCCTTTCGCCAACTATACACGAACCGAACCAGGGTAGTCCCTGCCAGTAAACAACGAGAACTGCGCTTCCGCCTGGGCTTGCAGCATACCCAACCCATTGGAAACCCTACAGCCAGCCGCACGGGCCCTGCGCATTACCGGAGTCTCGGGGGGGCTGTAAATGGCTTCGTACAGAGCCTCCTTGCCGGAGAACTCGTACCACTCCACGGGATCGCCCTCAATCCCGCCTTCCAGCCCCACCGACGTCGTCTGCACGATAAGATCGTGGTAGTGCTCCATAAGGTCCGCCGCTTTTTCAGTCATGCCGGACCACTCGAAACCGTATGCCTCTGCGAGGTGCTTGGCCTTGGAGATGTTGCGATTGATGACGCAGGC
>JAFGUM010000123.1 GCA_016938515.1 Spirochaetales bacterium
GAAGTACAAGTACACCGCGGGGCCGTAATGGGGTCTCATGACGGTGCCGGATTCTGAGAAAAAGGTGCTGACTCCCAGCTCGGCTCCAAGCGTCATGCCCAGTGTCCCGGTGATGATAAAGCCGTACCCGGCATCTGCCGCTGTGGAAACCACGATCTCGTCAGTGTGGAAATTCTTTGAGGCGATGACCAAGGGCCCTATGAAAAATCCATCCGGGCTTCCGCTGAATCCGAACGGGAACACCGGCAAGCCCAGGCTGATTCCCACATTCCCGAGGGTAATACCGTCAGCAAAGCGGAGGCCGCACACGGTTCCCGCCTTTAGCGTGGTGTACCCGTTCAGGGCGTACTCGTACACGAGGGGGAGCACGTTGACGTAGACCGGGTTATCGGTTTCGTGGGGCTCTGCGTAGACCTGAAAGTGAATACCCCAGCGCCCACCGCCGGTGGTCTGGGCCGCCAGGCTGATGGTAGCCACGAACATGAGCAGGGCGAGGATAATTCTGTTCTTCATATTGAACTCCTTGTGGAAGTACCTGGATTGTACCACACCCCATGGCGAGCCGGAGTACCCTCAGTATCATAGATGGATGGAACGGGATCTAGGGCTGGTTGCCGCGGTAGCAGGTTGTGTCGCGTAGGTGAATCACGTATGGTATGCAGACATTACGCACTGCTCTAAAGACACAGGGGGACAATGGTATGGCTGGAGCGACAGCTCCCGATAATCGGGTGATGCGCGGTTTGACTGGTGGATACTTTTCGGGAAACCGGGTCGCGCTCGGTTTTTTCGTCGTGATGACAGTCATGACGATCGCGCGCAGCCTTATACACATCATTGCGCCCGATGGCGGAGCCCAGTCTATCGCGACTATCCCGTTGTCTACTTTTACCGACAACGGAGCGGCGGCCGTCATTCATCTCTTCGCCCTGTGGGGCTTGTCGCAGTTCCTCATCGGACTCGTGTATGTGGTCGCGCTGGTGCGACAGCGAACGCTCATACCGCTACTGTACCTGCTCGCGATAGTTGAATACGCCGTGCGCCTTTTACTCACGTTGTATAA
>JAFGUM010000124.1 GCA_016938515.1 Spirochaetales bacterium
AGCGGGAACGTGAGGCCAAACGCCTCGGCGCCCTCTACGCGGCGGATCAACTCCATGCCAGCGACTATGTTGCCCCACTGGTCGTCGCCGCCAATTTGCAACCTGCACCCATGACGCTTGTATAGTTGCAGAAAGTCGTAGCTCTGCAGCAGCTGGTAGTTAAACTCTATAAACGACAGACCCGTTTCCATACGCGCCCTGTAAGCCTCAAAAGTAAGCATACGGTTAACCGAGAAGTGCCGGCCTATGTCGCGCAGAAATTCGATGTAGTTGAGGTTCGCAAGCCAATCCTTGTTGTTTGCCGAAAAGCTCGTCTTGTCGTCAAACCCCACGAAGCGGTCCAGCTGCTTTCTGAACAGCTCGGCGTTGGCGTCTATATCGTCATAAGAAATCATCTTGCGCATCTCGCTCTTGCCAGACGGGTCGCCAATCCTGGCGGTGCCACCGCCGAGAAGGGCTATGCCCACGTGACCGGCGTCCCGCAGGTGCCGGAGCGCAAAAAATGGTACCATGTGTCCGATATGGAGGGATGGACCAGTGGGGTCGCAGCCAACGTAGAAGGTAACCGGGCCTGCATCCATCAGGGCTGAAAGTCCTTCGATGTCGGTACACTGCTGCACAAATCCACGTTCTTTCAGTATTTCCAGCGCGCGGTTCATTCCGTTCCTCCATAAAAATTCGTATAACGCGCGGGGATTATAGCCACTGCGCCGAACGCGCGGCAAGGCCTGGGCAAACCGGATCTTGCGCATTGCCGGTATCGTCGTTAGCATCAGTAGTTGCATATACGATGCGCGACGGAGGCATACGTGGCAAAAAAGATAGAGACTCTCGTTTCGATACTGAAAAACGCGCCGGGGAAGGTATTCATACAGACGCACGACGTACCGGATCCCGACGCCATAGCCTCAGCGTTCGCGCTTCGCCAACTCCTTTCTGAACTGGGAGTGGACTCACGCATAGTCTATGACAGGGAATTCAACAAGATAGATTCAAGGCGGATGGTAGAATTACTCGGCATAGAGCTGTCACTGGCTGCAGACGTCGCGTCGATGGACGCCGAAGACTGGATCGTCATCGTAGACGGCCAGCAGGGCAACGCCAATATAGTCGATCTGGGCTGCGTAGGCGTCGCGGTTATAGACCACCATGAGCTCAGGAAGACTTCGTCGTATCGCTTCGCTGATATACGCCCTGAGCTTGGCTCGTGCTCCTCAATCATAGCCGACTACTACTTCGACGCCGGTACAACGCCGTCACAACTCGTAGCAACGGGGCTTTTGTACGGCCTGTTCGTTGATACCGACAACCTGACGCGTGGCGTATCCGAGCTGGACGCCACGATGTTCTGCCGCCTGAGGCCCCTTGCCGACGCGGAGCTGATACGCCGGCTGCGCGGCAGCCAGCTGACCAGAGCCGATCTCAACACCTACGCCAACGCGTTCAGAACCGTTGAAGTGTACGACAGGCTTGCCTTCATCAGGCTCGACAACGCCGACGATTCTCTCGTAGGATCAGCCAACGATCTGATACTGTCGCTTGATGAGGTAGACGCGTCGGTAGCGTTCTCTGTGCGGGACGACGGAGTGCGCCTGTCGGTGCGGAGCCTCGATCAGGGCATTCGAGCCAACGAGCTGGCGAGCGCCCTGGTAGAAGGTCTTGGCTTTGGAGGAGGACACGCACACATGGCTGGAGGCTTTGTGCCGGTAGATAGGCTACCAGGCGGCAAATCAGTAGACACGCTTTTCAGGCACCGGGCTATTTCTTACCTGGAATCCTCAGGCTACTGAACAGAAGACAAAGCTCCGCGCATCATCATGGCACGGCCGAGCAAACCGGCACGAAACAGCGTAGAACGGTTGCGACCCGCGGCTTTGGATGAATAGAGCGCTTTGTCGGCGTCGTCCAGTAGCTGCTTGGGCTCGATGCCGGGGTCGAGCATACGCACGCCAACGCTCACCGTTACCGACAAGTCCTGGCCTTCGTGAGGTACTCGCAGCTGCTCTACTGCGACGCGTATGCGCTCTGCCATTTCCATCGCGCCAGTTTCGTCGCAATCCACCGCCAGCACGCAAAATTCCTCACCACCAAAACGCGCCACCGCGTCTCCGGTTCGCATCACCGATTTGAGCACGCTCGCCATCGCTTCCAATACTTCGTCGCCCGCCAGGTGGCCGTAGCTATCATTGAAACGCTTGAAGTGGTCAACGTCCAGCATCAGCGTACACGAATCGTTGCCGTGCCGCTCCATGCGCGCTATTTCCTCTTCCAGGCGACGCATGAAAAAATCGTGCGTATACAAGCCCGTCTTGGCGTCGGTGATGGAACTGTGGTGATGCAATCCATTCTGGATGCTCACCGCAAGGAACCGCGTGAGGCGGTCGAGGTACATACGCTCGAGTTCCGTATAGTCACCCCCTACCACCTTGCGCCCAAGCACGACCAGTCCGTACAGGCCGCCTATACCAACCATAGGAAACAGCATCTCGGGGTTGTACGCGGCAAGCCCCGGGTAGTCGCTTGTATCGCCGGGAATTGCCTCGAATCTTGTCGCGAACGGTTTTTCAGAAAAAAAGGCCTTGACCTTGCGGTAACAGTCCAGTGGTATCACTTCTTCAGTTGGCTTGAGGTTGCGGTAGCAGAACTGGGTGAGCCTGGTGCCGCGTGGCGGCTCGATGACGAAGGCAAGAAACTCCGGGATGAAGTGCTCCAGCACCCGGCCTATGATAAAGTCGAGCATCGCCGGCAGCGACGGCAGGGCAATCAGCGTAGCCGCGTCGGTGATGAGCATGTCCAGCTCGCGGTTTTCACGGCGTAGCGCTTCAAGATCGTCGAGAGCGCCCGAGTGGCTCAGCATATTATACTGGGCGAGTACATCCTGGTTGCTGGCGGTGGCTTGCCCGGCTGTTAGCATTATAACCATATACTAATACACTTGTAGCCTTTTTGTCATTCAGAATCGACGTATATTTAAAACGATGTGGTGGTGCGGTTCACGGCGTCTCCGCATCGGCGGCGCGGAGACTGCTTTCGAGTTTGGCCACCTCGTCGCGATTTTTTCGCCCCACTTCCGATACCGTATCGAGAGCGCGCTCTATACTCACAAACGAGCCCACCGAGTGTCCCGCCGAAGCTTTAAGCGCCTCTGACAGGCTGGCGGCAGACCTGAGCGTGCCGGTGCTGCCGCTGATGGTCGCCGCTACCGTCGCGGCACCCTCCGATACGCTGTGCGCTGTTTCTACCATTTCGTCTAGCTTGCCGCGCACGGATGACGCGTCGGCGTCGACGCGAGTGAGGCCCTGCACGGTCTCTGCCATGCCTTCGAACGCGTCCACGACGCTCTTCGTAAGCGATTCAAGCTCGCGCACAAACTCTTCTACAGAACCGACAGACGCATTGATGGCAGCGTCGCTGCGGGACAGCACCGCGCCGATTTCCTGCGTGTTGCCCCGGGCCACGGCAGAAAGAGCCCTGATCTCCTGCGCTATGACGCCGAATCCCTTGCCCATGGCGCCCGCGTGAGCCGCCTCTATCGACGCGTTCATAGCCAGCAGGTTGGTTTTTTCCGCTACATCGGCTATGCCCGAAGCAACTTCGCTGACGTTCCTGGACGCCGCACTGACGGTTCCCATGCCGGCGGCGACCAGCCGCGCTTTATCCAGCTGGAATGCGAGCCCTTGTATCGCCTGCTGTAGCAGGGCTTGCCGTTGCCCCGCGTAGCCGGACAGCTCCCGTACCGTGGCCAGCATATCCTTTATAACCAGCGCGGTATCCGCGAGAAACGCGCTCTGCGCCGATGAATCGCCCTTCATCGCCTCTGCCTTGGCGCTGACGTCCAGGTTGGCCCTGTCAACCTCCCGTACCCCCGAAGCCAGCCGCTCGGTATCTGCGCGTATGGCTTCCAGCTCGACCCTGGCTTGCCTGCCTGCCTCGGCGGCATCGGCTGCCACCCGCACCAGTTCGTCGCCTATGCCCAGGTTTCTGGCGCTGCCCTCGACGATGGCAGCCAGCGCGCCGGCCCTGGCCCGCTGTTCCTCCTGACCACGCTCGGCCGCGGCCAGCAGCGTGTTGGCCAGACGTTCCATGATTACAAGGCAAATATCCACCGAGACCATCAGCATCATCACCGTGGTGGCTATGACCCGCACCTGATCGCCCTGCGTCTGGGACAAGATGGGGACGTACAGCGCGAACAGTATTACTACAAAGGCGAGCGTAGACGCTATCGAGTAGACGAGTACCTGCCGCCTGTCCATCGAAATGAGGTAGTTGCTCACCCCCGAGGCTATCACGTACGTGGCGAAGCGGTAGATGTCCGACGCGGACTCTATAGGCAAGAGCGCGCCCAGCCACAGCACGTTGAGCAGTACACCCAGCGTGCTTATGAAAGACGCCGCCCGGTACCTGCCGCCCCGTACCAGCGCGAGCGAAGCGACGAACAGCGTCTCGGTAGAACCTACCGCGACCACGAAAGCCAGGGAGCCCTCGGGGTCGCCCAGGTACCGCGTTACCGACGCGAGCAAAAAATATAGTATAAGCAGGACATCGGTACCCACGAGTATGGGTACCCGCCTCGACAGCGACAGCGGGAGCGATGCCCGCTCCGCATCAGGAAAAAAGAATCGAATCATGGCAACCGTCCCCCGCACGCATCCACCCGCGACCAGAACCCGCTAACGCGGCCCTACGGTAGCACAAATACGGCGCTCGATGCCATATTAAGAGCGTAAAGATAGCATTAGCTCTTAATTATTAAACTCCTGCATATTGCTCAAAAAATTCTATCGAAAATTCCTCTATTTGCCTTGCGGCGTTGATCCTGCCATGTATAATATCGTATTCCAGCAGGCGGTTTACATCAGACATACCAAACTCATCTGCGCCTTCATCGATTATGTACAGCGTTCCCGGGCCCATTCCCACAAACC
>JAFGUM010000125.1 GCA_016938515.1 Spirochaetales bacterium
GGCTCGGCGACATCCATGAAGAAGGATTGCTGCTCCTGACACCTATGGGTCTTGGCCGAGGCAACCGCTTCAACGCGGCCATCAAGCTACCCGCCCCGCTGGGCGCTGGCCGGGAAGCGGTAAACATAGATATCGAGGTACGCTGGAGCCGCAAGGACAGCGGCGACAAGACGTACCAGAATGGCTGCAGCTTCGTGTCGCTGGAGCCCGGGGACAGGGAGTTCATAGTAGGCCTGGTCGAAAAAATAGGGTTTTCCGACGGGCACAGGAAAATTGTGCTCAAGAACGACGACAACATCTTCGTGGAGCAGGACGAGGGGAGTGGACACCATGGCCAGAAACGTTGAAAGAAAGCCACTGCTGGGCAGTCTGAACGGCAAGATACAGGTTCTGTTTGCCGCTGTGTTCATAGTCGCGGTTGTCGGCCTTCAGCTCGTCGTGTTTACGATGACGTACCGGGGCATAGAAGCCCAGTACATGCGCGAACTCGACCAGACCACGGCGATGATAGAAGGTACCGTGCGTACGTACGTGGATTCGTCAGTACGCAACTACCTGATAGGCCGAGCCGAGAGCGTCCGCGGCATGGTGGACTACCAGTACCGGCGCTACCGCTCCGGAGAGCTCAGCGAGACCGAAGCGTACGCGGCCGCGTCACGGCTGATGCTCGATCCAGTGGTGGGCAAGATAGGCACCACGGGGTACCTTGCCGGCGTCAGCAGCAAGGGCGTGCTGACTATCCACCCCAAATCTCCCGGGGCGGACGCCAGCGGATACGACTTTATGAAGCAGGCTACGACGATGAAGAACGGCTACCTCGAGTACCGCTGGAAAAACGCCGGCGAGACTGAGGAGCGGGACAAGGCTGGTGGCATGAGCTACTTCGAGCCATGGGACATCATAGTCTGGGCTTCGTCATACAAGGCGGAGTTTTTTGACCTGATAGACCTGGACAGGCTCGAGGAACGATTGCTGCAAATAAAGCTTGGCACCCGCGGCTACGTGTTCGTGATGGATAAAAACGGCACGCTGCTCATCCATCCCACGCGCAAGGGTGAATCCGTGTATGACGAGACGGATACCGATGGCCGCTACTACGCGCGCGAAATGCTCGAGCGCAAAAACGGTTCCATACAGTATACGATGCGCAACGAGGACAAACACGACAAGGGTATGACGCGCTTTACGTACTTCCCGGAGCTGGAGCTGATAATAGCCGCAAAAGTGTACTACGACGACATTTTTGCGCTCGTGCGGACAACGGGAATCTTCGGGGCCATAGCTGCCCTCGTAACGCTCGTCATAGGCAACGTGCTCATAGCGATGCTCATTGCGCGAATCACCAGGCCTATCGGCAGGATGAGGGCGGTAGCCGACGCGGTGGCGATGGGAAGGCTCAAGGATCGCATCGCCGTTACGTCTGTAGACGAGATTGGCATGATGTCCGGGCACTTCAACGCGCTCATAGACGCGATGGAAGCCATGGTTACGCGTCTCAAATCGTCATCGGGTGAGCTGTTCGCGGCGGTTCAGGACCTGTCGGTAACGTCGCAGGAGATAACGACGACGTCCAACCAGCAAGCCGCGGCTGTCAAGGAGATAGTAAGCACGATGGAAGACTCCGACCAGCTGTCGCGCAGCATAGCCGTGAGGATAAACGAGGTGAGTTCCATCGCCAACGACACGAGGCGCGTAGTCGATGAGGGTGACACGCGCGTCAGGCGCATACTCGAGAAGATGCGCGAGATACGCGGCAGCAACGATGGAACGATTCACGGCATCAGGACGCTTGGCGAAAAAATCGACAGCATCTGGGAGATCGTCAACATCATCAACGGTATCGCGGATCAGACCAAGATAATAGCGTTCAACGCCGAACTCGAAGCCGCCGCCGCCGGGCAGGCTGGCAAGAACTTCCAGATAGTCGCCGCGGAGATACGCAGGCTGGCCGACAGCACCGTTACCAGCACCACCGCCATCAAGAACAAGATTACCGAGATACAGCATTCATCCGATCACCTTATCATCGCGTCGGAAGAAGGCACGAGCCGCATCCAGGAAGGCGACGCGATAACCGAGGAACTGCGCGCGATGTTCGAGGACATACGCGGATCCTCAGAGATATCCGCCAAGTCTGCCGAGAAGATAGCGCTGTCGATAAACCAGCAGGTTACCGCGTTTGAGCAGATACTGCTGACGCTGCGGCAGATATCCGAGGGCATAGACAACTTTGTAACGACGACGCGCGCTACGGTAAAGTCTACCGCGTCGCTCAAGGAAATGGCCGAGGGCATGCAAGCCGTCGTCGACTCGTACGAGGTAGACTGACATGGCCGACAGGGAAGTACTGGAAAAGCTGTCGGGTTCAGAGTCGCGACGGGCAGAGGCGGAAGCCGTCGTCGAGCGAGTGTGGCGCAAGTTTATAGTCGCCGGGCTCATTGGAGCGCGCTACGCGATACCGGCGGCGGACGTACGGGAAATAGTCATAGAAGCTCCCATCCACTACGTGCCGTTCGTGCCACCCTACGTGCGCGGCTTTGTCAACAGGCACGGAGAGCCGTATACCGCGGTAGACCTCAACGTGCTGTTCAGGAA
>JAFGUM010000126.1 GCA_016938515.1 Spirochaetales bacterium
CCCTACCTCAAGAAGGACGGCGCGTCAAAATTCATACTTGATTTCAGCTTTATCGACCTCAAGAAGCAGGTGTACAGGCGCGTCGTGCAGGCAGCCCGCGACGGTGCCGTCTTGCCCGATACCGGGCGCTTTAACTGGAAAGAAGGCTTCTGGAACCCCGAGGAAGCGACCACGGAGCGGCGTAGCCACGGCGACGGGCGCCGCGCCGTAGACGACGGAGAGCGGGCGCCCCTTTCTAAAGCAGACGCAAAGCCGGCGCAGACGGTGCCCCGCAAAGGGCGGGTGGACAGGCCGGGCCGCGGCGGGCCACCGTGGAAGGTTGCCCTCGCCGCGCGCAAAGCCGCCGAAGAAAACAGCACCCCCTCGAGCGCGCGTGGCAAAAGCGGGGCAAGCTCAACGCGTGCTCCCAGAAAAGGCGCGGCCGGGACCCGACAGTCCGATCGCACGAGCGCCAATAAACCCGCAAAAAAAACCACGGCGCCACGAGCTGGCAGGCCGAGAAAACCAAAGCCTGGCTCAGGGCACTAGCGGCGGTCTGGTGCGGGGTCGATTGCCGCTGACCCCTGCCTGCTGATAGATTGACGATATGCACACTCCTGCCCGTGAAGACATCGAGATCCTGGCGCCCGCGGGCTCCTTCGAAAGCCTCTCGGCGGCCATTCGCGCCGGGGCTGACTCCGTGTACTTCGGGGCGGGCGGCTTCAATATGCGCTCAGCCAGCTCCGCCAATTTCGGGCCGGGTGATATCCGCAAAATTGTGAGGATGGCGGCGGGAAACGGTGTAAAAACCTATCTTACCGTCAACAGCGTTCTATTCGACGAGGAACTTCCCGCCATGCGGCAGGCGCTCGACGCCGCGAAGGACGCGGGGGTGTCCGCCGTCATCGTGGCCGACCAGGCTGCCATCATGTACGCGTCGTCAATCGGCCTGCCTGTGCATCTTTCCACCCAGCTGAGTATTTCCAATACTGAGTCGCTGCGCTTCTATTCCGCATGGGCCGATGTCGTCGTTCTGGCCAGGGAGCTCAACCTGGAGCAGGTTGCAGCTATATACCGGTCTATCCAGGATGACGACATACGCGGGCCCTCCGGCACGCGTGTCCGGCTGGAGCTGTTTGCCCATGGCGCCCTGTGCATGGCCATTTCCGGCAAGTGCCACCTGAGCCTCCACCAGTACAATTCCTCCGCAAACCGGGGGGAATGCCTGCAGGCGTGCCGCCGTTCGTACCGCCTCACTGATATCCAGACGGGTGACGAGCTGGTTGTGGACAATGAACGCCTGCTATCGCCCAAAGACCTGAAGACCATCCATTTCCTGGACAGGGTGATTGGTTCAGGGGTGCGTGTACTGAAGATAGAGGGCAGGGCCAGGAAGCCCGAGTACGTCAGGGAGACGGTCTCGTGCTATCGCGAAGCTGTTGATTCGATCTTCTATGGCACGTACGGTAGTGAAAAAATAGCGATATGGGACGAGAGGCTTGCAGGCGTTTTCAACCGCGGTTTCTGGGATGGCTATTACCTGGGGCAGCGACTGGGCGAATGGACGGGCGCTTACGGCTCGTCGTCAGCTAAAAAACGTGTGCACGTTGGCGTCTGCCTCAATTATTTCCGCAACGCGGGGGCGGCCTCGTTCATGCTCGAAGCGGGTGCCATTGCCACGGGTGACGAGCTCCTGGTAACGGGGCCGACGACAGGCGCGCTTTCGCTAGTAGCCGACGAGCTGCGCGTTTCCGACGCACCCGTCGATACGGCGACGCGGGGCATGGAAGTGTCCTTTACCGTGGAGCGCAAAGTCCGCCGGGGCGACGTGCTGTACCGGATGGTGGCTCGCGATTCCGTGCCCGACCATGCTATGCCGGATTGAAACGCTCAGGGCCAGCGCTACGGAACCAACTTCAATCCCCACGGTACAAAGTGCTCAAAATCAGCGGTGTTGTCCGTAGCGAGCTCCGCGTTGGCTACGATGGCCGCGGCCGCTATCATGGCGTCAACCCGAAGCGTACGTTTCCGGTCTGTGGCGTTGAACAGGCGGGACGATTCAGTCACCATGTCGGCTGTAAAGGGAAGGATCCGCTCCGACAGTATGGACTTGATGATGAGTATTCCTTCATCGTCGACCGGACCGCATAGAAACTCGTACCACGCCACACTCGAGGTACACAGTTCGTTTCCTGCCTGGTACCATTCCAGAACCCTGTTGGCTTCTGGAGAATCCGGTACGAGGGTGCGTATAAGGTAGTTTGTGTCCAGCAGTATCATTCCCCGCGCCCCCAGTTGGCACGATGCGCTGCAACCTCGCGCAGGTACGCGTTGGCAGTCTCTGCCGCCAGGCCACCTTCCGCGTGATACGACTGCAGGCGGGATAGTGCTACTCCGGTTTCCGCAAGGGCTTCTGCTTCGGCGCTCTCTATTGCCCGACGTACAACCTCCGCCTGAGAAACCCGCCAGAGGCGTGATAGCTTGCGGAGCTTGATGATGGTCGTCTCGTCCAGCGCAAAGCTGGTTCTGTGCTCCATTACTGCCATACCATAAGTATGCGGCATACCTTGCGATTGGTCAAGGCTACGTGGCTGCTACCTGGTAGTAAAGCCGTTGCGACTACTATTGCCCGGTACCAGCCAGCTTCTGGAGCGTACTCATCATTCATCCACAAACAGGATAGGTTCTGTCGTAGCCGACTGGGAAGCTCTGCCGCTACCCGCTCCAGCGCTGGCAACGCTGGTGGTAGCCGAAGCGGCACCCATGCTCGTTCCCGTGCCCGGATCCTTTCCTCCCGAAGCCAGATAGTCGAAACGGCTCGCCACCTCGGGTGACAACGCGCTTGCTTCGCGGAAGCTGGCTCCTGCCTGGTCGTAGTTGCCGAGCGCATGGTTTGTCTTTGCCAGGTTGATGAGAACGTTTGTCCAGATGCTCGTGCTACCTGTTCCTTTTGCTTCCAGTGCTTTTCTGGCTGCATCGAAGGATGCCAGAGCGTCTGTGTATTTGTGCTCCAGGTATTGAACCGAGCCCATGTTTACCCGGGCGCTTGTATTGGAGGGGTCTATCTTGAGGCTTTGCTCAAAAGCCGAGCGCGCCTGTGCCAGCGCTCCGAGCTGGGCGGCTGCCGCGCCGTATGCATTCCAGTCACGGGCAAGCCCGCTGGCTCTGGCCTTGTTCGCCATGGGTGTCAGGACGGTGACTGTCAACCTCGCCATGTCGGCGGCAAACTGTGAACGCAATGCTGAATCGTCGCCATATTGTAAGCCAAGGTCGGTTTCCCGTAGCGGAACCGGGCGGTACAGTTCCTGAGCCTCGGCTACCGGGAAGAACCCGCGGGCTTTGGTATCGCTATCGTACTTGCGGAATTCCGAGACGCCTACATTCCATGCCTTGAGGAAGTCAGCGCTGCCTATCAACGTTATCTCGACCAGCACCCACAACTCTCCGCCTACATCCAGGAACATGTTCCGGTCGGGATGCATGCTCTGGTAATTTTTTGTTGCCACCCCGGTGTTGAACGCGCTGTAGATATGCCCTGGTATGGTTACGAGCGCTGTCGGTATCCCGACTGTCTGCAGCAGGGCGCTGTACAGGACGGTCAGGTCGTCGCAGTCGCCAGTACGGCGCGTCAGTGTTTCGCGCGGCAAGCTTATGGAGTCTACCAGCATTGCGCTTTCCTGCGCTTGCGTAAACGGTGATGTAGGGTCGACCTGGTAGTACATGCCCAGCTCTGCCAGCGCGCTGTACGCCTGCATCGCGAACTGCAGGTTGGGGCTCAGGTATTTATTGACGACTTCCCGGTGGATCTGCCGGATGTGGCTGGCGTAGTTGCGCAGCGCGCTGTCCTGCGATGTTATGAAAGCCGCGACCTTGCGGTCGTCGTCCCAGGTAAGCGCGTTCTTGTCGTACAGGTCGTAGGTGACCGACTGGCGCTGCTCCACCGGCTTGCCCCGGGCGGCGATCGAGTCGGGCTGCATTTGGGTAAGTGGTGACCGTGACTACGGTATGATCCCCGGGCTGGACTGGGAGTTTATACACAGGCAGCGCGGTTGAATATCGGGTTTGCTACTCGAAGATGTAC
>JAFGUM010000127.1 GCA_016938515.1 Spirochaetales bacterium
ACCTGGGCATGAGCACAACTAAACGCGCGTATAGCACTTTTCGCTAAAAATAATTCTGTCTAGTACTAGTTCTTGTTTGATTCCGTTGACAACGTACGCCTGTACGGTAGTATATAGGAGAATTGTGGGAAAAAGTGGGAAAAAAAGGGATATAGTGGCATGGAGCTGGTAACGGGAGAGTTTAGAAACACCCTCGACGACAAAGGAAGGCTATCGCTGCCGGCCAAGCTGCGCGCTGGCCTGCCGGGAAATGTTCTTGTCGTAACGCAGGGTGTAGACTCGTGCCTGTGGCTGTTTACGCCCGAACGCTGGAATGGGCTGTCGGAACAGCTTTTTGCCACCACCAGCCTGTTCCATCAGCAAGCCCGCATAATTCAGCGCCGGATAATAGCGCCAGCTCAGGAAGTGGAGATAGACAAGGCCGGCAGGATTGCCATACCGCAGTCGCTGCGCGAGTATGCGAAGCTGTCAAAAGACTGTGTGGTGCTCGGTATTACCAAGCGGCTTGAGATATGGGATGTCGACGCGTACAGGGCGTGGCTCGACTCTACCGAAGCGGAGTTCAACGCCGCTTCTGAAGCTCTGGACATACAAAACCTATGAGCGACCACAAGCAGGCGTTTGGCCACGTTCCAGTACTTCTAGACGAAACGCTGCGGTTTCTCGTGCCGCCACGGCCGGACTGCCTGTTTATAGACGGCACCCTCGGTCTTGCCGGGCATTCCAGCGCCATGCTCGATCGCCACCCCGGTTTGCGACTCGTCGGTGTAGACGCCGATGAGGAAGTACAGGCCATAGCGCGGGCGAGGCTGGCGCCGTACGGCGAGAGAGCCTCCTTTGTTCACGCGTACTTTGACGATTTCTTCATTGATTACGCGACCCGCGTGGCGCGCGGCACGGCGGAACATCCGTGTCTCGTGCTGTTTGACTTTGGCGTTTCAATGTTCCACTTCCGGGAATCCGGCAGGGGATTTAGCCTGCAGGGAGACGAGAACCTTGATATGAGGCTTAACCCGGAACAAGGCAGAACCGCGGCTGATCTCGTAAACGAGTTGGACGAACGCGAATTATACAGGGTCATATCGAGTTACGGAGAGGATCCCTTCGCGCACCGCATAGCGCAGGCGATAGCCCGCGAGCGCGCGGCTTGCCGTATAGAAACGACGGGGCGTCTGGCGGATATTGTGCGCGGTGCGGTGCCGGCGAAGTTCAGGTACGGTCGGATACACCCGGCGACGAGAACCTTCCAGGCGCTGCGGATAGCGGTCAATGATGAGCTGGGGCGCATAGAGCGAGGGCTCGCCGCGGCGCTTTCTTGCCTGGAGCCTGGTGGCATTATTGCGTGTATAAGTTTTCATTCGCTTGAGGACAGGATAGTAAAACTGGCGTTCAGGGAAAGGGCTGTGAAGCGGGAGCGGGCGTACTTCAAGGACGGGCCAGAACAGCCGATACCAGAAGGAGAGGCGGAACGGGGACTCATCGTACTGACCAAGCGGCCGGTGGAGCCTGCAGACGGTGAGATCTCGTCCAATCCGGCTTCACGGAGCGCAAAGCTCCGGGTTGCCAGGGCCGCAGAGAGGACGCGATCGTGATCGCGAGCCCGCGGCGCCGCCCCGGAAGGCGTTATTGTGAAGAAACTCCCGCGCGTGCTTCTCATCCTGTCGGTACCGTTGATGCTCTATATGACTGCGGAACGCGGAGCCAGGTATTACGCACTTACCACGGAAATACGACGCCTCGAGGCGGCGCAGGCCGAATGGGTAGAAGAAAATAGAAGGCTACTGGCAAATATAGCCGTGGCCAGGTCGCGATCCAGGGTGGACGCGTCAATGGCCGGGGTGCAGGGATACCGTATGGTGAGCCCTGGAACGACGTTGAGAATCCGGGTGGTGCCCGGGCTGGAGAAACGCGATGGATGAACACCACGGGGCCTGTAGCGCGACATGGTTCGCGGATGCGGCCGGGGGCGAATTGGCGAATGGGCCTGACGCGGTTTTTGAACGCGTTGAGACCGATTCGCGCGCCGTCGGGCCGGGTTCGCTCTTTGTCGCGCTCCGGGGCGAGCGCAACGACGGCCATGACTTCGTCCGTATAGCTACGGACGCGGGAGCCGCGGCGCTCGTTTCCGCCTCGTGGTGGCTTGGCCAACGCCAAGGCTCCAGCTTTGGTTCCGACGCTACGGTAATCGTCGTGCCGGATACCCTGCCCGCGTTGCAGCGCGCCGCTGCCCAGTGGCGCCGCCGCTTTCCCTCGCTTCTTCGTTTTGGTGTCACCGGTTCCGCTGGCAAGACGAGTACGAAGGAGCTTCTGGCTGCCATCATGGGCGCGGCCAGGCCAACTATCAAGAATCCTGGCAACCGCAACTCAGACATCGGCTTGCCCGCGTCGCTGTTTCTCGTACGACCCTGGCACGAAGCCGCCGTTTTCGAGATGGGTATAAACCATCCAGGAGAGATGGATACTCTGGCTGGCGTCTATGAGCCGGACTGCGCTGTCGTAACGAATATAGGCAGCGCTCATATCGGCGTATTGGGTGGATCCCGCGCCGCCATTGCCGAGGAGAAAAAGCGCATCGCTTCGCGTTTCAACGGCAGCCAGAGTCTCGTTGTATGGGAAGAAGACGATTTTCGCGATGTTCTTGTTTCAGGCGTCGCGGGGCGCTGCGTGACGTACGGGCCGCGCTCCACTGACGGTTTTGAAGGCGCCCGCGACCTCGGCGTCGACGGCTGGGAGCTTCGGTACCATGGAATTGAGGTCAGGCTGCGCCTGCCGGGAGCGCACAACCTGCGCAACGCGCTCGCGGCGATAAGCGCGGCCGCCCTGTACGACGCGACGCCTGAGAACGTCGCTACGGGTCTCGAAGCAGTTTTGCCGCTTTCTGGCAGGACATCGGTTCACCACGGCGCTTTTACCGTGGTGGACGATTGCTATAACGCCAACGAGGAGAGCATGAACGCGGCTATAGGCTTCTGCGACTCCGTAGCGGTGCCTGGTAAAAAGCTGTACGTCATTGGCTCCATGGGGGAGCTGGGTGCCGAGAGTGAACCAGCGCACCGGCGCGTCGGCGCTCTGGCCGCTGCGTCCGGGGCGTCGGTTCTGGCCTTTTTTGGCGAGGATGCCCGGGCCGCGTACGATGCGGCGCTCGGAGTGTTGCGTGGTAGCAGTAACGGCGTCGACGTGCGTTACTACGAATCGTACGACGATCTGGAGCGCGACGTGGTGCCGATGGCTCAGCCCGGTGATCTCGTACTCGTAAAAGCCAGCAGGAGCATGGCTCTTGAGCGCCTGACGGAGCGTTTGACCGGCCAAAAACAGGAAAACGGAGGGAATCGTGTTTCTTGAATGGGTGTATCCCCTCGTAAAATACTTCTCCCCGCTCAACGTCTTCAGGTACCTCACCTTCAGGTCGGCGTACGCGGCGGTTACTGCTCTGCTCGTCGCCTTCCTGTTCGGGCCGGTGATAATGGAAAAGCTCCGCCAGCTCAAACTGGGCCAGTCTGTCAGGCTTGATGGGCCGCAGTCTCACCTCGTCAAATCGGGGACGCCCACGATGGGCGGGCTCCTTATACTCGCTGCCGTAACAGCCGCGACGCTCCTGTGGGTAGATCTGTCCAACCGCTACGCCTGGATATGCCTCGGCTCGATGCTTGGCTTCGGCGCCGTAGGCTTTATGGACGACTGGCTCAAAATACGCAGGAAGAACGCCGACGGCCTGTCTGCCAAGGCCAAGCTGGTGGGGCAGGCGATCGTCTCCCTCGTCGCGGTGCTGTTCCTGTACTTCGACTCCCCTGGCGAGATGACACAACTCTACGTGCCATTCTTCAAAAACCCCGTAGTGGACCTTGGCGTGTTCTGGATTCCCCTCGCTGTCGTATACGTAATGGGTTGGTCCAACGCCGTAAACCTGTCTGACGGCCTCGACGGGCTGGCTACCGGCCTCGTGATAATGGCCGTAATTACGTTTTCCATCCTTACCTACCTGTCGGGACGACCGGACTGGTCTGAGTACCTGGGCATACCCTTTGTACGGGGAGCCGGTGAGCTCACCGTGTTCTCGCTGGCTCTGCTCGGCGCGTGCGTGGGGTTCCTGTGGTTCAACGCCCACCCCGCCGAGGTGTTTATGGGCGACGTGGGCTCGTTGAGCCTCGGTGGCGTGATGGCCGTGCTCGCGCTGATAGTAAAGAAAGAATTGCTGTTCTTCGTCATAGGAGGCGTTTTTATCCTGGAAGAAGCATCGGTGGCTATCCAGGTGCTGTACTACAAGGCTACCAAAGGCAAGCGCGTATTCAAGATGGCGCCGTTGCACCACCACTTCGAGTTGTCTGGATGGCAGGAAACTAAAGTGGTCACGCGGTTCTGGATATTGGGCGGGTTGTTCGCGATCATCGCCCTGTCAACGCTTAAAATCCAGTAGGGGAGGGTGTCGTGAACACAGGTTTTACCATGGACAAGCCCCTCGGCAGGATCGGCGTTGATTCAGCCCTGCTCGGTTCGCTCGTGCTGCTCATGGGTGTTGGCTTGACGAGTCTGTACTCCGCGTCCTACGGCTACGCGTTGTCTCTTGGCAAGGAGCCGTCGTATTTCGTAGTTCGGCAGGCTATCTGGCTGATCCCGGCTATTCTCGTGTTCGTGGTAGGCGTATACGTGCCACTGGAGTTCGTGTCACGGGTAATAAGCATCGTCGTGCTGGGAGCCTTGCTGTTGCTCCTCCTGCCGTTTGTTCCCGGGGTGGGCATTACCAAGAATGGCGCTTCACGCTGGTTCGGATTTTCTGGTTTTATGTTTCAGCCTTCGGAGTTGTTCAAACCCGTTTTGATACTCTACCTGGCGCATATACTCGCCAAAAAAGCAGAACGCCTCGGTGACGTGGTAAACGCCGTCGTGCCGCCGCTGCTCGTCGTAAGCGCGGGTGTTCTTATAGTGCTGGCCCAGAACGACTTTTCCACCGCGACGCTGCTGGGTGTGCTCGCGATAGTAATGTTCTGGGTGGCCGACGTGCCGCTCGTGTTCTTTGGCGCGGTGGCTTCAATCGGCCTGCCGCTCATTTCCCTGTCGGTTCTTACGAGTGACTATCGGCTGCGGCGCGTGCTCGCTTTTATCGCCCCTGGCTACGACCCCGCGGACTTGAGCTATCAGGTTACCGGGTCGATTCGCGCCATACGCACCGGCGGCCTGTGGGGTAAGGGACTGGGACAGGGTACGCTCAAGCTAAGTAGCATTCCGGCGGTGCAGTCTGATTTTGTATTCGCCGCGTGGGTAGAAGAATTCGGGTTCATGGGCGTGCTGGTTTTCGTGGCGCTCTGGGTGTTTTTCCTGTGGCGGGCGTTCAGGGCGGCGTTTGCAGCTCCGGACGCGTTTAGGCGGCATCTGGCTTTTGGCTTGTCGTGCTACATTGCCGTGCAGACGCTCATCAACGTGATGGTGGCATCCGGCGTCGTACCCGCTACCGGTATTCCGTTGCCTCTGTTTTCATCTGGCGGTTCATCGTTGATATCTGTTGCGTTGTCGGCGGGGCTTATATGCAACGTGTCCCGAAGCTCATCTGCGAGCGGCTCGCAGGCGAGAAGCGGGTTGGAAGGGGTGGTTGCGCATGGCTGAACTCGCTTTCGCCGACCGCGACTTCGCGCGGCCACGCCTGGACACGCAGAGAGCCGACCGTCGTTCGGTATCTCAAAAAACTGACGATGAGGAGCCGGGTACGCCCGCGCTGTTTGCCGTGGTGCGCGCGGCGCTCGTTGTGGCGCTGATAGTTGCCACCCTTATGGCTACGATGCAATTCGCCATCCTGCCGGCCATGGAAATAACGAGCTTCGTCGTTAACGGCGCGCAGACAGTCGACGCCACGGAGCTGAGAGCCTGGTCTGGGGTGCCGGACGGCGCTCGCTGGCACGCGGTTGATTGTCAGGCCGTCGCCGTAAACGTGGCGAGCCATCCCCGCGTAGCCAGCGCCGTCGTCGAGAGGCGCTTTCCGGACACCGTGGCCGTTACGGTGGTGGAACGCTCTCCTTTGGCGGTCGTGTACGCCAGGGGGAGTTCCGGCAGGATAGAGGCGCACTGCGTCGATGGAGCGGGCGTGGTGTTCGCGCCAGCGTCTATGTACCCCGGTGCCCCCGCCTTGCCCGTGCTGTCCGGCGTAGAGATACGAGGGCTCAGATACGGTATCAAGCTCGAGGAGCCGTTTACCAGCCTTCTTGCGTCGCTCAGCGTTCTCAGCGGGACGGAACCGGCTCTCGTCGCCGCGCTTTCCGAGCTGCGGATAGTACCCCGCGATGGCTCGCCCGCCGAGCTGCTCGTGTACCCGGCGCGCTACCGGATTCCCGTACGCATGCGTCCGGTGCTCGACGCTTCACTGCTCAAGTCAATGATGCTGGTCCTGGATGTCGTGGAAGGAGAGGGGCTCGCCCCGGCCATAAGCGAACTGGATCTGCGAACCGATACGTTCGTCTATCGGACGAAGGAGGCCGTTTCTGGGTGACAATCTGATAGTCGGGCTGGATATCGGCACGTCAAAGACGTGCGCGGTAATCGGCGAGTATAACGAAAATGGTGTCCTCGAAATTACCGGCGTCGGAACCGCGCCCAGCACCGGCCTGCGCAAGGGTGTCGTCGTCAATATAGAAGCGACGCTGCAATCGGTAACCAAGGCCATAGAAGGCGCGGAGCTGATGTCCGGCAGGGAAGCCCGGGACTGCTTTGTCGGCGTCGCCGGGGCAAACGTCGAGGGTATCAACTCGAGGGGCGTCGTGGCTGTAACGGGTAAGGGGCGCGAAATATGCCAGGCTGACGTAGAGCGGGTTATAGAAGCCGCTCGCGCCATCGTAATTCCCATGGACAGGGAAGTGCTGCACGTAATCCCCCAGACCTTTATCGTTGACGACCAGAAGGGCATACGCGACCCGCTGGACATGATAGGAGTACGGCTCGAGGCGGAAGTACACATAATTACCGGCTCGGTGACGACAGCCCAGAACCTCGTGCGCTGCGTCAACCGCGCCGGGTTCAAGGTGAATGGCCTTATTCTGCAGAGCCTCGCGGCGTCTCGCGCCGTGCTTACGCCGGACGAAAAAGAGCTGGGCTGCCTGCTCGTGGATCTCGGCGGCGGCACCACCGACGTGCTTATGTACGCGGATGGCGCGCCTTACTTCAGCGCGAGCGTTGGTGCCGGTGGCTCGCAGGTTACGAGCGACCTGTCCATCATCCTCAACGTGCCAATAGACGCAGCCGAGAAGATAAAGCGCGAATCGGGATCGTGCTACCTGCCGCACGTGGAGACAGACGAGAGCATAGTCGTTCCTGGCGTAGGAGGCAGGCCGCCGCAGGAAGTCTCCAAGGCGCGCGTGGCCAGCGTAATACAGCCGCGGATGGAAGAGATTTTCCGCCTTGTACGCGAGCGGGTCGAGCAGCCCGGGTACTGGCGCATGATAAAGGGCGGCGTCGTGCTTACCGGCGGCGGCGCGCTGATGCCGGGAGCAGCAGACCTCGCGTACGACGTCTTTGGCTTGCCGGTACGAACCGGCGCGCCAGCGTCCCTGGGCGGACTCGTGGACGCGTACCGGAACCCCGCGTACTCGACGGCGGTCGGGCTCGTGCTTAGTGGAGCCGAGCGCATGGGTGGCGTTCCCGAGCTTGAGTCACGGGTCAAGTCGTCAGCCAAGCCGGCGGACAAGTCGAAGCCCCAGGCGGATTCAGCGTTCAAACGGTTTGGTGACTGGCTCAAGGAGTTTTTCTAAGGGAAGCGGCTGGATAGTGGGTAATGAGTGGTGGGGTGCTGACACGCTCCGCTTCTCATGCAGCATTGATAACGTAATCGCATCGATGGGGAGGGGAGTATGACGTTACGAGTCGTAGACGAGATCGGGGCGTTTCGCCGGGCCGAGTCTGAGCCGGTCGTGGACGAACGCGATGAGGTGGAGGAGTCCCAGGGCAATACCACGGTCATCAAGGTCATTGGCGCGGGTGGCGGCGGATCGAACGCGGTAAACAGGATGATGGAGGCCGGGCTTCGCAACGTTGAGTTCATCGTCGCCAATACCGACCTGCAGGCACTCGGGCGCTCACGAGCGGCCGTAAAGCTGGGTTTGGGGGCCAAGATAACGCACGGGCTTGGTGCGGGCGGCAAACCCGAGATAGGTGAGAAGGCGGCGATGGAAGACAGGGCCGTCGTCAGCGAGGCGCTCCAGGGTGCCGATATGGTGTTTATTACGGCTGGCATGGGTGGTGGCACGGGTACCGGCTCCGCTCCCGTAATCGCGCAGATCGCCAAGGAATTAGGCGCCCTCACCGTGGCCATTGTCACCAAGCCGTTTGATTTCGAAGGCAAGGTGAAGATGCGCCTCGCTGAAGAAGGCATCGAAAAGCTGCGCGAGGCGGTTGATACGCTCATCATCATCCCCAACCAGCACTTGCTGAAAATAGTAGAGAAGCGCACCCCCATACGCGAAGCCTTCAAGCTCGCCGACGATGTATTGCGTCAGGGAGTCCAGGGCATTTCTGACCTCATTACCGTCGCGGGAGAAATCAACATAGATTTCGCCGATGTAAACACGGTAATGAGCGGTCAGGGTGACGCCATCATGGGTATAGGAACCGCTCGCGGTGACAACCGCGCGGTTGAGGCAGCGGAGAAAGCCGTATCCAATCCGCTACTCGAGGACGCGCGCATCGACGGAGCAAAGAGCATCCTCATCAACATTACCGGCGGCGAGTCGTTTACGCTGAACGAGTATGAAGAA
>JAFGUM010000128.1 GCA_016938515.1 Spirochaetales bacterium
ACTCCCCTTCGGTGACGGAGGACACACTCGCGCTTTCAGCGTCGCCTGGACGCGCGAGGTATATGTCTACCCGGCCACGGTACAGGTACAGCGCGCTTCTGTCTTCATCGCCACGCGCGAAGATGGTTTGCCCCGCGGCGTAGGGGTGGGCGTACCTCCTGAATAGCCGGTTGGGTTCGGCGAATAGCGCCCGCTCCAGCCTTCCCGCGGGCTTTTCCGCTGAGTCTACGCGATGGAAGCGCGCAAACAGCAGCGAGTCGAAGTTTTCCAGGGTGTAGGTAAGCTCAGCGTAGAAAAAGTACAGCCAGAAGAAGAAGTACACTTTTATAAGGCCGACGATCAGGTTCCCGAGAATACCGTACAGGAGGCCGTAACGCGCCGTATTGAGGCTGAGGTCGAGCAGTGCGCCGAGGCCGGCGTACGTAAGCACGCACAGAACGGATGTCAGCGACGCGGTTTCCAGTTTTGGCCGACGCGGCGGAACGTTCTTGTAGGTGAGCATCACAAAAAGCCACAGTGCTAGTATGGGCAGCGCGAGTACCGCGGTTCGCACGGCTACGCCAAAGAAAACCGCGGCCGGGGCCCAGTCGAACGCTTCTATGGCCGCTCTGGCTACCTGGCTCATGGCAATGAGCGCCACGACGGCCACGATGACTACGAGCTCGACGGCGAAGGTAAGCGCGTTTTCCCGTATCGGGTTTGTCTTCGCGGCGTCGGCGTATACAACGCGCACGCCACGTTGTATGGATACTATAAAGAGCCTGGCTGCCCATATAAGATTGATGAAGCCAAAAGCGCCGGCAAAACCGGAAAGGGGCTTGTCGAGGTAAGCGCGAACAGCGTCTTCACCGCCTGCTATCTCCAGGAAAGGCGTGAGCACCGAGGGAATGACCAGCGTGGTGCCGAGCTCGAGCGTGGCCACAGCCAGTGACGACAGGTATACGATGACCAGCACTGCAGGAGCCGCGGACAGCAGAAACGCGTAGGCACCGGCGGCAGCGTGATTGGCCATCTCGTGCCGCGAAAACTGCTCCAGCGAAAACAGAATCCGCTGAAGCAGGGATTTTATGATGCGCGGCGCGGTCGGATGCATAGTCACATTGTGCTACGGAGGCACAAAACGCGCAAGCGTCGTGTCAGGGAAGCATCCCCGCTATAATCTCGGGTTCAAGCCTGAACGGGCTGCCTTTTCCCTGACAGAAACGGTG
>JAFGUM010000129.1 GCA_016938515.1 Spirochaetales bacterium
ATGGGAGCGCGGCGAACATCCACACCTGGAACCGGTGCCGCCCCAGTCCACGTTCGCCGTCAACGACCTGCTGTTCAAAGGTGAAGAACACTACGACCGCTGGACCGCCCCCCTCGACGCCGCGCTCGCAGCCTGGGCCGACGATGGCGACTTCGACAGGCCGCTGTCGGTTTTCCTGCCCAAAGGACTGCCACGGCCGAAACTCGACGCAGCCGCTGTGCTCAGGGAGGCGGGTGTGGTGTAGTGGCATCCCGGAATAAAAAAAGCCACCCTTAAAGGATGGCTCTTTGATCTTGGGCGGTACAAGAGTCGAACTTGTGACCCCCAGCGTGTCATACTGGTGCTCTAACCAACTGAGCTAACCGCCCGAAACCGCCAGCGTGTCCGTCTGGGGAACACGCCGACGAAAACTTATACCAGAGCGCCCGAAGGCGTGTCAATCACCGCGGGTTACTTCGCCAAGACGTGCGAAATGCGCTCCAGTACTTTCTTGCGATCCAGTGGCTTGACGATGTAGTTTTTGGCTCCTGCCAGCAACGCCTGCTTGACCAGATCCTGCTTGCCGAGCGCGCTTATCATGATGACCCGGGCATTCTTGTCAAATTCGATTATCTTGGACAGGGCGGTAAGCCCGTCCATGTTCGGCATCGTAATATCCATTGTTACGAGGTCGACGTTCGGGTACAGCTCCTTGTAGCGCTCCAGCCCCAACAGACCATCCGCGGCCTGGCCAACCACATCGTATCCTTCAGACGTAAGAATCTGCGTAATCTGCTTGGCGACGAACATGGAATCATCTACGACCAGGATGCGGAACGGCGTTCCATCCGCACGCTGCCCCTCGGGCACACGTTCGTTGATTGACGGAAAATCTTCTTTTGTCTTCATACCGTCTCCCTACGCCCGCTCACGGACGGCAACGTTGATTTCCACCTTGCCCTGCGGCGTCTCCATCGGAACTATCAGCGCTTCCACGTCCTGGTTGCTTACTTCCATATTCTCACCCGTAAAAATGGCCGGGGGAGTCAGGTCAAAGCGGAAGCCCAGTTCGTGCAGCTTGGTAACGGCCTGGGCCGTGATCATATTGGCGAGCTCCGTGATGGTAGCCTTGGCCAGGTCGTCGAGTGACGCCAGGTCTTCACCATTCATCGTCGAAGCGATCTTGAGCGCGGTGGGCTTGTCCATGTCGAACAAGACCCGACCTTCAACGTCACCGGCAAGCCCTACGATCGCCGCCACGCCCATCACCGGCATGGAGGTTGACTTCAGGTACAGCTCACCGCGCTTCACGTCGCACTGCAGTACCTCGCGCATGACGTTGAAGGCGCTTTCCACGAAGGGGTTGATATACTCTACTCTCATGCCGTTCTCCCGCTGGTCATTATGCCGGCCATGCTAGGCCTCTCGTACGTACACCGAGACAAGCTCACCGCTCGTCCTGTTCCATCCGTCAAGCGGCAACCGCTCGTTCGTACCGAGAATGACGGCGCCGCCATGTTTGCTCTTCTCGCCAAAATCGGCGAGCAACTTGTTTTGATCGGTCGTAGACAGGAACGATACAGTATCGCGGCACAGGATGCAGTCTACTGGTGGCACGGGGTTGCTGTTCATTACATCGTGGAACTCGAAGAATATCGAGTCCCGAATCGACTGATTGAACGTCAAACCATTGCGTCCTTTTACCATCATATCCATGTACTGCTCTGGCACGCTTTCCGGAGAAAACACCATATTCGGAGCCATCGATATCGCCAGCAGGTCAGAGTCGTTTGCCCAAATCTTGATGCGCGCCTCCGGGTACGCCCGCCTGAGCAGACACGCTATGGAATACGTCTCATAACCTTTCCCGCAACCCGGGTTCCAGACGTTTATTGATCTTGACTGCAGAGGCGGAAGCGCCGCCAGAACCGCGTCTGCGTACTCCGTGGACCACAACGCCCCGGTACTCGGCGAGTAGAACGGCCCCAGGAATTCGTCTGCCTCCGCGACCTCCCTGAGCTGTACGTCAGCTTCGCTCCGCGACGCCTTCCACTCCGCGTAGCGCGTCAAGAACCAGGCTTCGTTGACAGCGGATACGCCAAAGCGCTTGAACGCGAACAGCGTCTCGCGCACAAATTCAGCGTTTACGTCGGCAGCGGCCGCAGCCCCGGCGACAGGAGCCAGAGTGCGCTCGTCGATGACGGCCTGTGGCGCCATCACCGCCGCACCCAACGGCGCCCGAGCGACCGGCGCCGCTTCCGGCTGCTCATCATCGCTCTTGACCGCGAAGAGCTTCTCCACATTGAGGATAATGAACAGCTTGCCCTGGTTTTCTATTATGCCCTTAATGTACTTGACGTTGATGTCGCCAAAAATGGGGTGCGGAGGCTGGATGCCGGCGCGGCTTACGCCTACGACCTTGTCGATATTGTCAACGATGACACCGAATACATGATCGTCAACCCGCAGGATGAGCAGGCTTTCCATCGCGTCGTCATTCTTGCGCTCAGCAGGCAGATGGAACATCACGCGCAGGTCTATGATAGAAATGATGTCGCCCCGGAGGTTGTACACGCCGCGTACGAATGGCGCTGCGTTGGGTACGTACGTGAACCTGCCCGCGTTGGCTATTTCCTTGACATTCATGATGTCAATGCCGTATTCCTTGCCGGCCAGGGAAAAGGTAACCATCTTGTAGTCTACCTTCTCTGCCCGCTCCTTCTTCTCGTCGCGGACTTCGGCTTGCTGTCTTTCGGCGGTCTGTACGCTCATGCGGTTTGCGCTCCCGTCGTCATCGTATGGTCAGTTCGAGGCGCTGACGCTCCTCGAGCTCTTTCTTCTGGCCAAGCTCCAGGAGCTGGCTAACGTCTATGATGAGGCACACTGATCCATCGCCGAGTATAGAGGCCCCCGCGATGCCCGGCGAGTTGGTAAACTGGTCGCGCAGCGGCTTTATCACCACGTCTTCCTCGCCGATCAGCGAGTCAACCATCAAACCCACCCGTTTGTCGCTCGTGCCAACGATCACGACAAAGTTGTAGGCGCCCTGCTCGTTGGTCTGGATGCGGAAGAGGCGGTTGAGCCTCAGTAGCGATACGACGTCGTTTCTGACGTTGAAGACCTCGTAGTTGTCTATCATCCTGATCTCTTCAGGCTTGATGCGGTGGCTTTCGATGACGCTCGTGATGGGTATCGAGTACGTTTCACGACCAACGCGCACGAGCAGTCCCTGGATGATGGCCAGGGTCAGCGGCAGCTTGATCGTAAACCTGGAGCCTTTGCCACGCTGGCTGGACACGGTAACCGAACCGTTTAGCTTTTCTATCTGCCGCTTTACCACGTCCAGGCCAACGCCGCGCCCGGAAATGTTCGTTATGGCCGCGGCGGTGGAGAACCCTGGTTCGAAAATGAGGTTGAACGACTCCAGCTCCGTGAGCACCTTGCTCGGGTGGATGATGCCCCGCTCGATGGCCCGCGCCCGGACGGCTTCCACGTCTATGCCCTTGCCGTCGTCACTGATATCGATGATGATCATGTTGCCTTCGTTGGAAGCACGGAGCATGATCGTGCCCTCTTCGGGCTTGCCCGCCGCTTTTCTCTCTTCGGCGGATTCTATGCCGTGGTCCAGGGCGTTGCGCACGGAGTGCATCAATGGATCGAGCAGATCCTCTATTACGGACTTGTCGAGCTCTGTTTCCTCGCCTTCTATGACCAGGTTGACCTTTTTGGACAGGCTCTTGGACAGGTCGCGTACGAGGCGCGGGAATCGGCTGAATATCTGGCTTATGGGCACCATGCGGATGCGCATGACGCCTTCCTGCAGCTCGCTCGTAATCCGGCCCAGATTCTGCGCCGTAGACCTGAACTTGCCGATATTGGCCTTGAAGTCGGTTTCAAACGCGTCAAAAGTAGCGTAGAGGCTACCGTACTTCTCAAGCACTTCTTTCTTTATGTCCTTTACAGACCTGCCGGCCTGTATCGACGCCAGGTAGTCAGGAAGCTCGTCGAAAAGGGCTTTGAGGCCTTCCCGGAATTGCCCTTGCGACGTCTGGAACCCGCTCTGCATATCGCTGAAGTGAGTGCTTATCTGGTTGAAGGTAGCCTTGTTGATTACCGTCTCGGAAACGAGGTTGAGCAGGTTGTCTATGCGCCTGGAGTCTACGCGCAGTATGCTGCCGGCCTGCTGGGAGGCTTTTCTGGAATCGGCGCCGCGATCCTCGTGCTCGTCGTCGGCCTGCGTTGCGGGCGCGTCCGGCGCAACCGTGGGCGG
>JAFGUM010000130.1 GCA_016938515.1 Spirochaetales bacterium
AACGACATTTCTATGTCGATCTGCGTAAACTCGGGCTGCCGGTCACCGCGGGCGTCTTCGTCACGGTAGCACCGGGCTATCTGAAAATACTTGTCAAAACCGGAGACCATCAGTATCTGCTTGTACAGCTGGGGGCTCTGCGGCAACGCGTAGAACTTGCCGGGATAAAGGCGGCTCGGCACGAGATAGTCCCGTGCGCCTTCCGGAGTGCTCTTGATGAAGGTGGGCGTTTCGATTTCCAAAAAGCCCTGTCCTGTCATGTGTTCTCGAACCGCGAATGCTACGTCGTTGCGCAGCTTGATTCGGCGCTGCATACCGCCAGAGCGGAGATCCAGGTACCGGTATTTAAGGCGAAGCTCTTCCTTCGCGTCTGTCTCGTCGTCTATCTGGAAGGGGAGGGTGTCGCACTTTGAAAGGATGACGACGCTGGACGCGACGACTTCTATCTGCCCTGTGGCCATGTCCGCATTGACCATGGACTCTGGCCTGGCGCGCACCGTGCCTTCTACGGCGATGCAGTACTCGCTTTTAAGCTCGCCGATACGCGCCTTGAGCGAGTCGGGGGCGTCTGCGTCTACTACTACCTGCGTAGTGCCGTAGCGATCCCGAAGATTCACGAACGAAATACCGCCGTGATCACGCTTGCGATTGACCCATCCGTTCAGGGTTACCGTTGTTCCTGCGTCAGCTGCGCTCAGGGCTCCGCAGTTTGTCGTGCGCTTCATGTGTTCCATAGTAGGGCGACTATACCGTGCCAGCGTTGGCTCGTCCATACAGAACAAGCCAACGCCCATGCTCCGGGTTCAGAGGAACAAGCTATCGAACCGGCGTGAGGTTCTCAACGCGCCAGTACCAGTCGCCATTGTCTATGTCGATGTGTACGAGGACACAGCCGGAAGAGTCAGAGCCTTCGATTGAGGTTATGGTCGCTTCCTTGCCAACGTAGTCCACCATCGAGTCTGCCCAGTTGTTGTTTTCTTCTATGTAGCGGTGGGAGCCAATAGTCACCTTGTCGCCAACCTGGTAGCCGTATCCACCCGGTTCGCCACGGCCTTTCAACGCCAGGTTGCGTACGCGCCAGGCGTACTCGTTGCCCTCGACGCGGACGCACAGGAAACCCTGGTAATCGGAGCCGAGCAATTCCGTTACCTTTGCCTCTGTGCCTACAAACGGTTCCATTTTGGCGGACCAGTTGGCACCGCCGTTGACGTCATCGTGGCGTCCCAGCGTAACGGTGCTGCCTACGGCTATAAAGCCGTAGGATTCCAGGCCTTCTACGAATGGCACGCTCGATGCTTCGGCGTAATCACCCTCGTAATCGCCTTCATAGTCACCTTC
>JAFGUM010000131.1 GCA_016938515.1 Spirochaetales bacterium
GTCAGGCTCCTTTGCCCCCATAGAGCAGGATGAAAAGGGCATACTCTGGCATACCTGGGCTGGTGGCCGGGTGAACAACACCCTGCGCTACGCCTTCAAGGTAGAGCTCGGCACGATTGGAGTCGGGTCAGGCATTGAAGTACAGGCTACCAATGAAACCGTTCGGATTGTAGGCGAATCCGCATCCTGGAACGACTTCTGCCAGATTCTGGAAAAGATGGAAGCCCCCGGTTACTGGCACAAGCCCGAACTACTTGATGCCATCATCGCCATGCTGCCGGACTGGCGGCTGAGCAAGTTCCAGCCTTACCTGCCGGAGAACCAGCGTCGGCAGCTTGTTGCGGACCAGGTTCTGGATCTTGAGGGTGTTGAAGGGTTTTTAGCACTGTACAATTTTGCCACTGCAGCATCCCGGGCTTGACTTATCGTACTATTGATCGTATTTATTAAAGTATGGAGGATCGCATGATTGCACAGGTTACCGCCAATGACCTCAAGACAAAAGGCGTCAATTTTCTGGACGAGATATCCAGGGAGAGCGACGGGGTAATCATCACCGTCCGGGGCAAGGAGAAGTACGTAATCCTTCCCATAGAAGAGTACAACCAGTTGAGGGAGTACGAACTGGATGCGGCCATCAGGGATGCCAGGGCAGATATTGAAGCCAACCGGTATCAAACCGGGACGGTCGAGGAGCACTTGGAGCGGATCGGGCATGTATAGGATACTCTATACCCAAAGTTATGAAACCAGGGCCGCACGGTTCCTGAAGAAGCATCCCGATGTGCAGAACCAGTACACCAAGACCTTGCAATTGCTGGAGCTCAATCCCTATCACCCCTCGCTCCGCCTGCACAAGTTCAAGACATCGAGCTTCGAAGGGTATTCAGTCTCGATCAACCTGACATACAGGATCTCCCTGGAGTTCCTGGTAGAAGCGGAAGAGATCATCCCGGTGAACATCGGGGATCATCAGGACATCTATGGACGGTGACATGAATACAGAGCCTGTCTTGGACACCTCCCGAGGTGAACTGGTTATCTACACATCTCCCGACGGCCTTGCCCAGACGGAAGTCAGGTTGGAAGATGAGACTGTCTGGCTTACACAGAAGCAGATGGTCGATCTGTTCCAGACCACGAAACAGAATGTCAGCCTCCACATAAAAAACTGTTTCTTGGAAGGTGAACTTGCACCAGGGTCAACTGTCAAGGAATACTTGACGGTTCAAAAAGAAGGAAACAGGACGGTACGGCGCAAAGTGGAGCTGTACAATCTGGATGTTATTATCTCAGTCGGCTACCGTGTCAAATCATTGCTGGGTACCCAGTTCCGCATCTGGGCCAACCGTATCCTCAAGGAATACCTCGTCAAGGGCTACAGCCTTGACCAGAAACGCTTGCGTGAACAACAGCAGTAACTTCAGGAACTCAAACAGTCGATCCTACTGGTTGAACGATCTTTGCTTGAATCTCCAGGCAAACTCGATGATGCCAAGGCTACCCTCAGGGTGCTTTCAGCCTTCGCTAGGGGGCTGGAACTCCTGGATGATTACGATCACGAGAAGCTGGAACAAAGCGGCAGGACCAAACAAGCCGCGGTCTCGATCAAGGTGGACGAGTTCTTGTCGGTCGTCGAGGCCCTGCGCAGGGATTTTGACTCGCCTATGTTCGGCAAGCCCAAGGATGACAGCTTCGTCAGTTCGGTCCGGCAGATCTATCAGGCTTTTAATGGGCAGGATTTGTACCCCTCGGTTGAACACAAGGCTGCGATGCTGCTCTATTTTGTCGTAAAAAACCATTCCTTTGTCGACGGCAACAAACGCATAGCAGCGGCCCTGTTCCTGTATTTCCTCGCGAAGAATAGACTGTTGGTTGGTCACGGTGGAGATCGAATAATCGGCGATGATGGTTTGGCTGCGCTGACTCTTCTCATCGCTATATCCCGCCCTGAAGAAAAGGACACTATGGTCCGCATAGTCCTTACCATCCTCAACCGCTTTGCCAAAAGCAGAGAATAAAGCAATGTCTAAAACCGGCAATGACTGCAAGGATTCTTACGGAAAGAAGGTCCTGATCGATGGCCAGCATTGGATCAGCCTTGCCCGGATGGAGAGAAAGTGCGGTGACACTTGATTATTTTCTATGCATCTCCATTGTAATACAATGGTCAAGTCGCTTCAGGCAACACAAGCCCTCATCAAACTAGAGTTGAGAATCGATAATATTAGGGCAGGGTAGCCGTGGTGAACCCGGGACGGCAGGCTGTTGCCTTATGCGATACATGCCGGTTGATATATCGCAAAAAGATGAATACTGTGATATACTCGACCCATGGATAGCAGGAATCCCTTCTGCCCGCCGCCTTTGCCTCCTAAGCTGGACTATGGGGCTAAGGAACTGACCAGACTGCTCCTTGAAGCCAGGACGGCCCTGGGGGAACTCAACGGTTTCTCCTTCGCCGTGCCCAATCCACTTCTGCTGCTGACGCCTTCAATCATCCGGGAGTCGGTTGAAAGTTCCCGCATCGAGAACATCAACACGACGGTGGAACAGGCACTCCAGGGCTACCTTTTCCCTGAGGAAGAACGTCGTTCTCCGGACAAGGAAGTCCTGCGCTACCGCGATGCCATCCTCTGGGGATGGGAACAGCTCGGGCAGCTGCCCATTGGGCATCGCATCATCTGCGGCATCTACGGGAAGCTCATGCCGGACTACGGCGGCGAGTACAGAAAGCTGCCTAACGCCATCCAGAACACCATCACCGGCCAGGTCGTCTACACGCCGCCTCCTACCGACCAGATCGCCGGGCTCATGACGGCCTGGGAGCGCTTCCAGAACACGCCGCCCGGGGAGATCGATCCGCTCATCAAGGCGATTCTGCTCCACTACCAATTCGAGGCGATCCATCCTTTCGCCGATGGCAACGGCCGTACCGGCCGCATCATCCTCGTGCTCAGCCTCGTCCAGGACGGATTCCTCAAGCTTCCCATCCTGTACCTCTCCGCCTTCATCAAACGCAACCGGAGCAGGTATTACGAATTGCTCTCCGGCGTTACGGAAAATGAAGCGTGGCTCGAGTGGTTGTCATTCCTCCTCCAGGGCATCGTTGAGCAGGCCCGCGGTACCACCGGCACGCTTAAAAGGGTTCTGGCGCTGTACCAGAAGCAGCGTGAACGAATCCGTGCCCTTCCTGGCAGGATCGCCTCGCTCGAGGTAGCCGAACAGCTGTTCCTCAGTCCTATCCTGTCGCCGGTCAACCTTGGCCGCAGTCTCGGCGTGCATTACACCACTGCCTCACGGTATCTTAAAAGCCTGGAAGAAGCGGGAATCCTCGAGCATGTGGAGTACGGGAAATACCAGCTGTATGTACACCGGGAACTGATCGAGGTGATCAATGGGTAGGGTGACCAGGTGACAAGAACGCTTCAATATCTCAGGCTGAGTCTGCGACGAGCAGACTGTACGAGCATCTCCACGTGGCAGCTTGCAGTTGCGGCAGCACTTGCCCTTTTTAAAAGTATCAGTAAGCTTTGGGACACTGGTGGAGGAGTATCATGCCGCTGTCAATGAGAAGCAGGATTTACAAAGCGCTGCTCAAGCGCATCATCAAGACCCGCGTGCAGACGATTAACGAGCTGCGCAAGGATTCCGGGCTCGAGGCAATGCCACCGGCGATACTGCCCAAGGGTATAGAATACGAGTCAGTTGAAATAGCTGGCGTACCATCTGAGTGGCTTACTCCGATTGGGTGCGCTTCGGAGATGGTCATCGTTCATTTTCATGGGGGAGGCTACGTTTCCGGTTCGGCTGAGCTTCATCGAATGCTCACTGGTCACCTTGCCACGGTAACGCGATCCCGCGTTCTGGCGCCAAACTACAGGTTGGCTCCCGAGCATCCTTTCCCCGCGGCGCTGGATGATGCGCTCGCGGTGTATCGCCAGCTGGTAGATGGCGGCCACGATCCTCGATCCATCGTGCTGTCGGGTGATTCAGCTGGTGGCGGGTTGATCCTGGCTGCGGTAATGAGCCTCAGGAACGCGGGCGAGGCGCTGCCAGGTGCTATCGTCTGCATGTCTCCCTGGGCTGACCTGGCGTGCGACAGTGAAACCTGCGAAACTCTGGCAGAGGCGGAAGCGCTTCTGACGGTGCCGGTCCTGCGGTCGTGGGCGGCAGAGTATGCCGGCTCTTTTTCGCTGGATGACGCGCTTCTGTCCCCCGTCAACGGTGATTTTTCTGGCTTCCCTCCGCTGCTGGTGCAGGTAGGCGGCGATGAAATACTGCTCGATGACGCGAGGACGGTGGCGCGCAAGGCCGAGGCTGCGGGTGTAACCGTGCGGCTCAGCGTGTGGGACGGGCTATGGCATGTGTGGCAGGTTTTAGGCTCGCTGGTACCTGAGAACGAGAGGAGTTTCGCCGAAATAGCGGAATTCCTGGACGAGACCATGGAAAAAGCAAAGGCCTGAGACGTCATCCTGGAACACCGTTGATTTTTCGCTTGACAAATCCAGACTACTTGATTCTGCGTGCGTATATCACTATACTGCAGTCCGAGTACGTTTCTTTCAATCAACCGCGCTTTCCGCGCCAAACCGATGCTGTAGCGGAGCATCCGCGAAAAACGCGGGTATCTGTGATGGCTTTGGGTCTGGGGGAGCGGGCTCGCGATCCAACTTACAGGTCGACGTAACTCGAGGACGGCACCTCTGTGGTGCCCGGACCATACCCTGCGCGAAGGTAGAGGCAAGAGCATGGCTTTCGAAATTTCCAAGATGCGTAACATCGGTATCAGCGCTCACATTGATTCCGGCAAAACAACGCTGTCCGAGCGTATCCTGTTCTATTGCAACAAGATACACGCTATTCACGAGGTCCGGGGCAAGGACGGCGTGGGCGCGACGATGGATTCTATGGAGCTTGAGCGCGAGCGCGGTATTACGATCGCGTCGGCGGCAACAAACGTGCAGTGGAAGGATACGACAGTAAACCTGATCGATACACCCGGGCACGTAGACTTCACCATAGAAGTGGAGCGGTCGCTGCGCGTACTCGATGGAGCGGTGCTGGTCTTGTGCTCGGTTGGTGGTGTGCAGTCGCAGACGCTTACCGTTGACAGGCAGCTCAAGCGCTACCACGTGCCCAGGCTTGCGTTTATAAACAAGGCGGACCGCACTGGAGCCAACCCCTTCCGTGTAAAGAACCAGATCGTGGAGAAACTAGGTCTCAACGCGGCGTTTATTACCCTGCCCATCGGCCTCGAAGACAAACTTGAAGGCCTCGTGGATCTGGTGCAGATGAAGGCTGTGTACTTTGACGGCGACGGCGGTGTGGATATCCGGTACGCCGAAATACCGGCTCACATGCAGGCAGACGCGGAAAAATACCGGGAGGAGCTCCTTGACAGCGCGTCTATGTTCTCCGACGAGCTGGCTGAGGCGTATCTTGAAGGCACCGAGACGCCAGAAATGATAAAGGCGGCTATCCGCAAGGGTACGATAGCGGAGCAGCTGGTGCCGGTATTCGTCGGATCAGCGTATAAAAACAAGGGTGTACAGCTACTGCTGGACGGCGTGGTGGATTACCTGCCTGATCCTACCGAGGTAAAGAACATCGCGCTGGATCTGGACAAAGGCGAGCAGGAAACCGTGGTGATAGCTGATGAGAAACTGCCAACGGTCGCGCTGGCGTTCAAGCTTGAGGACGGCCAGTATGGTCAGCTTACCTACGTGCGCATCTACCAGGGGTCGATCAAGAAGGGCGACGAGCTGTTCAACACTCGAGCTCACAAGAAGTTCAAGATAGGGCGCCTCGTACGCATGCACGCGTCATCTATGGAAGATATCAGCGAGGGTGGTCCTGGTGACATCGTCGCGCTGTTTGGCATCGAGTGCGCTTCGGGCGATACGTTCTGCTCGCCGTCGGTGAACTACGCGATGACATCCATGTTCGTTCCCGATACGGTTATATCACTTGCAATAACGCCGGCGGACAAGAAGAGCGCCGATCAGATGTCCAAGGCTCTGAACCGCTTTACCAAAGAAGATCCGACCTTCCAGACCTACGTGGATCCCGAGAGCCAGCAGACAATTATCAAGGGCATGGGCGAGTTGCACCTTGACGTGTACATCGAACGGATGCGTCGCGAGTACAAGTGCGAAGTAACCACGGGCATGCCCCAGGTAGCGTACCGTGAAGCCATCAGCCAGAAGGCTGAATTCAACTATACTCACAAGAAGCAGACGGGCGGTTCCGGGCAGTATGGCCGTGTTGCCGGGTACATGGAGCCGTATGAAGAGGGGGTTTACGAGTTTGTAGACGCCATCAAGGGTGGCGCCATCCCCAACGAATACATACCGTCGTGTGACAAGGGCTTCAAGGAAGCCGCGAAAAAAGGCTCGCTTATCGGATTCCCCGTGGTAAACATCCGCTGCGTGATCAACGATGGCCAGAGTCACGCCGTTGACTCGTCCGATATAGCCTTCCAGCTTGCCGCCATCGGCGCGTTCCGCGATGCGTACGCGAAGGCCAAGCCGGTAATACTCGAACCGATCATGAAAGTGGTCGCCGAGGGACCTTCGGAATTCCAGGGCAACATTTACGCGTCGGTAAACCAGAGGCGTGGCTTGATTACGGCAAGCACCGAGGAAGAAGCTTTCTGCCGGGTAGAAGCGGAAGTGCCGCTATCCGAAATGTTCGGGTACTCCACCGTGCTCCGTTCCATGACCCAGGGCAAGGCTGAGTTCTCGATGGAGTTCCTCAAGTACGGAAAGGTTCCGCAGAGCGTTTCCGAGCAGCTCCGCAAGGAGTATGAGGAAAAGCGCAAGAAGGAACAGGGACGCTAGGTATGACGAGCGCCGCGGGTCGGCTATGCTGCCGGCCCGTTTGCGTTTTAGCGGCTACGGTCGTATACTCGAATGCGTGATACCCAAACCGCGGCCCGTCGCGGCCGCCGCCACGAGTCAGCATCAACCCGTCGAAACCATAATGCACATAGTAAGGAGTTCCCATGCTTAAAGAGGAGCTGATCAAGAAGAGCCCTGTTCGCGTCCTCGAACGCGGTATCGAGGGCGGGCTCAAAGCCGGAAATATCGGAGTCATAGCCAGCCGCAAGGGCATTGGCAAGACGAGCGTACTCGTCCAGTTGGCCTTGGACAAGCTGATGCAGGGTAAAAAGGTCATCCACGTATCCTTTACCACGCATACGAGCTATGTTATTTCCTGGTATGAAAATATTTTTACCGAGCTGGCCAAGAAAAAAAATCTGGAAGACTTCTCCACCGTTCACGACGAGCTGATGCGAAACCGCGTCATAATGAACTTCAACCAGGAAGGCGTGAGCACCGCGCAGATACTCAAATCCCTGCGGGCGATGATAGTGGACGGCGGGTTCGACGCTGATGCCATTATAGCGGATGGTTTTGACTTCGCCCGCGCCGACGCGTCCCACTTTGCCGCGGTTCGCGAGTTCGCGCAGGAGATGAAGCTTGAAGTGTGGTACTCCTGCACCATGGCCGGCGAGGAACCCCTGCTGGACAAAAAGAACATCCCGGTAATTCTGCGTGAGTTCCTCGGCGAAATTTCTGTTCTCATCGTGCTGGATCCCAAAGCCGAGTACATCCACTTTATAGTGGTCAAGGATCACGCTCGCATGAACCCCGAGGACTTGAATATCAAGCTTGACGCCAAAACCCTCTTGATAGCAGAAGCCTAGGAGCCTGTCGGACTTAGGATCTTGACCCAGCGAAGGCGAGTCGTCGCGGCCTCTTCCATCTTGGAAGAGGCCGCTTCCATCTGGAAGATGTGGCTCCGCGGGCGCTAGGCTGTGCCTATTGTGTGAAAGAACACCGTAGCTATAAATCCAAGTACGGTAAACAAGCCCACCATCCGGATATTCCTCTCGTATGCCTCGGGAAGCATAGTCTGGGCTATCATCGCCAGCATCGAGCCCGCGGCCAGCCCCTCAAACAGAGAATGGGCTACTGGGGGCAGGATGCCAGAGATGAGGTTGCCAAACAGCGCGCCTACGCCGACGGCCAGCACGAGGGAGCTCCACATCCACATGATGCGCCCGGAACCCGAGCCTGCTTCCTTCATCATCGTGGAGCTGGACAGGGATTCTGGCAGGTTGGCCATGAACAGGCCGGCGATGAGCGCCGGGCTGGCGTTGAAGCCCGACATGCTGGCTCCTATCACCAGTGATTCCGGTATGCCATCGAGCAGAAGCCCGAGCCAGATGGCGGTAGCCGCCGAGCTGGAAGCAACCGCCGCTGTCTTGAGTTCTGTCTCCGAAGGGCGATACGCGCTTTCGTCCAGGTGTCTCGCGGCCTGTCGCACCCATTCAGCGGCCGAGACGGCAGCCTCTGGAATCGATCCTGTCTTGCCGCGCTCCGCGGCTAGATCGCTGACGGCGGCTTTGAGCTCAGGGCTGGATTCGGCGAGGCGCTGGAAGTCTTCCTTGCGAATTTCAAACGCCGTACTGTCAACGAGGGGTATCGCGTCGGCGCTCCGTGGTGAATTCCATACGAGCGCCATTTCGCCGAAGGTCTGACCCTCGCCCAGCTCGGCGACCGCTACCCTGGAGCCGCTCGCGTCAGCGTATTCTATGGCAACACGGCCGGTATCGATGATGTACATCGAATCACCCGAGCCGCCTTGCCTGAATACAGGAACACCCGTCGGGAGTGCGCGCATTTTGATGTACGGGACGATAGCCTGAACCTGCCCCGCGGGCAGTGATCGCAGTATGTCGACGGCTCCAAGCCGTTCCAGCACTTCGCGCGCGTGTCGTTTCTTGTTTGTTCCCAGGGCTGACAGCAGCGTAGACCTTGTTCTGGCCGCGCCACCTTTCTCGTCCGCAGCGCGCGAAAGCACTATAAATACCATGCAGCCGAGCAATAAGCCGATGGCGAGCGGGGTAAACCCGCCTCCGGCCCGCTCTACGGCCGGGTTCACCAGCTCAAACGAGATGGCCGCGATAAGGCTGCCCGCACCAAACGACATTACCGCCGAAATAACCGTTCTCGACGGCTTTGTGTAAATGCCTATCAACGCGCCGATGGGTAGTGAAAGGGAGCTGAGCGCGCCGAAGAAGAAAGCGGCCGAAGCCGGTGAACCAATAAATCCCATGCGTACCTCCTTGCGGAAACGCCGGTA
>JAFGUM010000013.1 GCA_016938515.1 Spirochaetales bacterium
GCCGAGCTGTCCGGTCGGCTCGCGGGAATAAACAAGCACATGAGGTACGAGGTCGTAGACGACGATGGCACGGGAACGGAGAGCGACGCGCTTGCCATAGCGTCGTTCCTTGGTCTTGACAGCAGCATCGTCGAACGGGCTCGATACTATCTGGAAAAGGATGGACTATGAGAAGCAAGCTTCATTTGCCGCCCGATCGCGTCGAGTACGCGAGGGAGCTGGCCAGGCGCATTACCGCGCCGGTGCAGGTCTTTATAGACGGTCACAGCTCGGTAACAGTAGAAAGGGCTACGCTCCGGCTCGCCGGAGCGGACGGAGCTTCGCCTGACGGCGTGCCCGTACCAAACCTGGTTGTCGACCGTATCAGGGCATCGGACCCAGCCGCGCTCGAAGACGGGGCGATGACGCGCTACGTCAACGCGCTCATCAAAACGGGTGATTCGGTGCGGGCACTCAACGATAAAATAGCCGCCGGCTTCGATGTGATGAGCCTTCCGCTGGGCGATCGCGCGGCGATAGAGGTCAAAGCCGATGAACTGGTCGCCGGCTCGATGTCTCGCATCAAGGACAACAGAAACATCCGCGAGCGCAAGCTTGAAGAATGGCAGGGCAAAAACAACAGCCCGCTTTTGTACCTGATCGTGGCCACCGGCAACATCTATGAAGACGTCAAGCAGGCTGCCGCGGCGGCTGAGCAGGGTGCCGACGTCATCGCGGTTATCCGCACGACGGCGCAGAGCCTCCTGGACTACGTGCCGTACGGCGCGACTACCGAAGGCTTCGGCGGCACCTACGCCACGCAGGAAAATTTCCGCATCATGCGCGAAGCGCTCGACGAGGTAGCTGAAAAACAGCAGCGCTACATTCGCCTTACCAACTACGCATCGGGCCTGTGCATGCCCGAGATCGCCGCGATGGGCGCCGTGGAGCGTCTGGACATGATGCTCAACGATTCGATGTACGGCATCCTTTTCCGCGACATCAACATGTACCGCACCTTTGTAGACCAGATGTTCAGCAGGATGCTCAACGCGTACGCTGGCGTCATCATCAACACGGGCGAAGACAACTATCTGACGACGAGCGACGCGTACGAAAAAGCGTATACCGTGCTGGCGAGCCAGCTCCTCAACGAACGCTTTGGCTTCCAGGCCGGTATGCCGGCCAATCTTCTCGGTCTTGGCCACGCGTTCGAGATGGATCCGACCATAAAAAATGGCTTCATGTACGAACTCGCGGAGGCGCAGATGGCCCGCGAGATATTCCCGGAGCATCCGCTCAAGTATATGCCGCCCACCAAGCACATGTCCGGCGATATTTTCAAGGGCCTGGCGATGGACACGCTGTTCAACTTTGTGTCCAAAGCGACCGATCAGGGTATACACCTGCTGGGTATGCTCACCGAGGCCATCCATACGCCATTCATGATGGACCGTTACCTGGCAGTGGACAACGCGCGCTACGTGATGAACTACATAGACGGATTCTACGAAGATGTGGACTTCAAACCCGACGGTATCGTCGTTACGCGGGCTCACCAGGTTTTAGACCAGACGATAGAGTTCATGGAGCACGTCGAAAAGGTGGGTATGTTCGACGCGATAGAACAGGGCCTGTTTGCCGAGATGAAGCGCCCCAAGGATGGGGGCAAAGGCTTCGAAGGGCTCGTAAAAAAAGGCCCGGCGTATTACAACCCGTTCGAGCAGAGCCTCAAGCGCGAGCTCGGGCTGTCACGGTAAGGGAGGACAACATGAAGGTAGTCAGGCCATACGGCGACACCATGGACGACGGCAAGGTGCAGCTGTCATTTACGCTCCCCGTCCCGGATGGCGCCAAGGGGCGGGAAGCGGCGCGCAAGCTCGTGCTGTCGTGGGGCTTCAAGGACTGCGAGGTCGTACACTCGGCGCCTCTGTCTTCCGAGTTTTCGTTCTACGTCGCCTACGGCAAGACCGAAGCTTCAATAGACTATGACTCGGTGGTAGCAGACGAAGCATCGGCAGACGCGTCCATGGATATGGACGCCGTCAACGAATACATCAGGCAGCACATCGGGCGCAAGGTTATCGTGGTGGGCGCGTGCACGGGTTTTGACGCGCACACGGTGGGCATCGACGCAATCATGAACATGAAAGGCTACAACCACCACTTTGGCCTCGAGCGCTACCCCGAGATGGAAGCCTACAACCTTGGCGCCCAGGTGCCCAACGAAAAGCTTATAGACTTCGCGCTCAAGGTAAACGCCGACGCGATACTCGTGAGCCAGGTTGTTACCCAGAAGGATACGCATATCCACAACATGACGGAGTTTATAGAGTTGCTCGAGGCCAGAGGGCTTCGCGACCGCTTTATATGCGTAGCCGGCGGACCGCGCATCGGCAACAAGCTGGCGGTGGAGACCGGCTTTGACGTGGGCTTTGGCCGGGGCGCGTACGCTGACGACGTAGCCACGTACATAGTCAAAAAGCTCGTGGAGAAAGGGCAGCGAAAAGACTAGGAAACGGATAAAGAAGCTGATACTAGCTTCTAGATACACCGCAACAGCCTGTTTTAGCGGTTGTAGCGGGGCGCAGCGGACCTGAAACTGGTTATGAGCCTGTACCTGTGCAGAAAAACATTGCGTTTTTATTGAAACTGGTGCAGGCTGTAGCAATAAGTTTGTTCCATGTAAGGAGGCTCTTGATTATGGAACATTTCGGATTACTCTCAATTCTGCCACCCCTTCTGACGATCGTGCTCGCGGTTGTTACGAAGGATGTTGTAGTGTCACTGTTTCTCGGCATCCTGTCGGGTACGCTGATCGCCGCCGGAGGAAACCCCTACTTCGCGCTGATCAAGCTGTCCGACCTGATAGCAGACACACTGGCCGACGGCTGGAACATCCGCATCATGCTGTTCACCATTCTTCTCGGTCTGCTCGTCGGCATGCTCGCCAAGTCCGGCGCGGCGTATTCGCTGGGCGACTGGGCCGGCAAGAGGGTAAAGAGCAAAACGGGCGCCCTTCTCTTTACGTGGGTGTTCGGTCTTATCATCTTCTTTGATGACTATTTCAATTCGCTGACTATCGGTACGTGCATGAGGCCGCTCACCGACGCCAAAAGGATGAGCCGCGCCAAGCTGGCGTACATCCTGGACTCTACGGCCGCGCCTGTCGCGATACTCGCGCCGATTTCCGGCTGGGTCGCGTTCGTCATCGGTACGTACAAGGAAATGCCCGAGTGGCAGAGCCTCGGCGTAGGCGAGCTGACGTTCTTCATCAAGACGATACCCTTCAACCTCTACGCTATCTTTGCGGTGTTCATGGTGCTGTTTATCACCATCACGCGCAAGGACTTTGGCCCGATGGCGCGTTCAGAAGCCCGTGCCGAAAAGGGACAGGGACTGTACGACGAAGAGAAGTACGGCGTCGTGGTAAGCCAGGTTGAGAGCAAGGCTCACACCAGCAAGTCAAAGCCCTTCGACTTCCTCATCCCGATAGCGGCGGTTATTCTCATCGCGCTGTTCTTCTTCCCGATGACCACGTGGATGAACGCTGTCGACGGTGATGGCATAAAGAACATCGGCCAGGCGATGGCGGCGATTCCGCTCGGCCAGGCTTTCAACGACACCGATTCGTCGATGGCGCTGATGTACTCGCTTATCTTCGCGACCGCGTTCTCGTACGTGTACTTCGTTCTCCGCGGCCTCCTCGACATCCCCGCCGCCGGCGAGGCTCTGCTCGACGGCTTCCGGGCCATGGTTCCCGCAGCGATGATACTGACCCTCGCCTGGTCGCTCGGCACGGTTATCAAGACCGCCCGCCCCGACGGCGGCGTAGGCTTGGGTATGTACGTAGCCGAAGTAGTCGTGGGTGGAAACTTCCCCGCCACGCTGCTCCCGGTTGTCGTATTCATCCTGTCTGCGATCATCTCCTTCGCAGCAGGCACCAGCTGGGGTACGATGGGCATCATGGTTCCGGTAGCGGTACCAATCATCGTGACGCTCGCCAAGATGGGCGGCCTGTCACCTGCTGAGACCGTCAACGCCACGGCGCTGACCATAGGCGCTGTACTCGGTGGATCGGTCTTCGGTGACCACTGCTCGCCAATCTCCGATACCACGATCCTGTCGTCCACCGGCGCGGC
>JAFGUM010000014.1 GCA_016938515.1 Spirochaetales bacterium
CTGGAATTCGTAGCGGCAGCTGTCTCACTTTCCATTCAGCTGGCAGGCCAAGACCGGGAGATAGCTATACGCCGGATAGCGACGCTGATGGAAGAGACGATCGACATAGACGCGCTCTACCCGATGATTCACGAGGCGGTAAAGGTTATCATACCGGCAGCGCGCGACAACTTTATCATTGCCCGTGTCGATGCCGCGGCGGGCATATTCAGACCGGAATACTGGCGTGACGAAAAGGACGACTACAGCGCGATGGAGTGGCCGCTCCGGCTGGGCTTCAGTGGCTATATCTACAACGTGACCGGTTCTTCGTTCATATTTGAGAACGGTGTTACCCCGATACCTCCTGAATATATTCCCATTGGGCATCCCCCGGCGTACTGGCTTGGCGCTCCCCTCCGCAGCCGGGATCTAATAATAGGCATAGTAGTCGTACAGACCTACGATCCTTCTACGCCTATCACCAAAGAAGATGAGTACGCCATCAACGGAATATGCCCGTATATCGCGGACGCAATCAACCATACAGAGCTGTTCAGCCGCTTGCAGCGCGGCTGAGCCCGCTTTGTCCGCTTGATTGCCGATTCAAACTTGTATCGACAGCGGTGATGGGGTAGACTGGTTTCGTGCCAGAAGAACGGGTTTCGTTCGAGGCGGTACGCATACCTTGATAGGGGATGGTACGCGATGTCAGAAGAAATAGATCCTGAGATAGCCGCGCTGCTGGGCGGCGACATTGAAGAGTACACACCATCGTCTTCATCAACCAGGCGCACTACGGGGCCAAGCTATGAAGCGCTGTTTGGAGAAATGGGTGTCGGGGGTGTCGTCGATGCCAAGGGCGAGTTCGATGTTGACCTGAGCAAGCAGGCTTACAATCCCATAGAGCGATTTGAGTCTGAACCACCAACCACGTTTTTTGAGGATCCTCAGTATTACCAGAAAGCTCTCGCCGGCGAAGGCGAGCTGTCGCAACGGTTTCATGAGCTTCTTAAAAAATACCTGCAGTCCACCGACCCCAAAGACAGGGGCATGTACCGCCAGCAGGTAGTTACAGCCTACTGGAATATGGTCGAGAGGATGATTCCCCGGGTCGTATCGGGTACTCCGGTTATCCCCAAGCAGTTGCTGGTTCGTTTTGGCCTCGCGCTTCCAACGATGATAAGCCCGGAACAGAGGGCCCAGTTTGGCAAGGTCATCCATTCCAAAGTGCCGGCGGAACCCGTCTACTACCTCGACGAGTGGTTACGCTCGGTAGCCATGGGGCAGATAAACCCGAGTAGCACCGATGAGGTAAACGCTGCTCGAGGTGACGAGCGCACTCGTTTCAACACCCTCCTTCAGAAAGCCATGGGCAAGAGGGATACCGCCGAAGCCGTTCTCAAAGCCAAGGCCGAAGAGCGCAAGGCTCTGGAAGGCAGTATTCGCGAACGCGTTGACATCATAGCCGAGCACTGCGGCCTCCCCGGGTTCTACCAGATACCCGCTCCGTACACGGAAAGCCAGAAAAAAACCATAGCGGATCTCGCCGAAATGATTCGCCGGCTAGTGGCCGCGGATAAAGAGCTCGTTTCCAGCGTAGAAACCTACGAGGATTCATCCAAGGACGTGCAATCCATCAAAGACAAGATGGGTGCGCTGGGAGAGGATTCCACAGCCAACCTGAAGGCGCTTGGGCAGGAGTTTGAAACGGTCAGGCAGATGATAAAGATGTGCGTTGGCCGGCAGGGTAATCATTTTCCTCTCGTAACCAAGGAGTACTTTCACCTCAATTTCCGCGAGATGGGTACGAGGGAGAACGTGATAGACGCGCTGACCTGGCTGGAGAGTATAGACTGCCAGGCGTACTGCAGGCCGTACAAGGGC
>JAFGUM010000132.1 GCA_016938515.1 Spirochaetales bacterium
GGCCAGGGCGACGTCCTCGATACGGTGTTCGTAACCGAAGAGCGCAAGAAGCTGTACTCGTTTTCGGGACCGTACGCGACCATACGCGTACCCATTTTCATACGTAGAAGCATTTCCGGCATCGCCGGCGTCAGCGACCTGGGAGGCTTCAGGGTAGCAGTAAAGGATGGCGACGCGGCCGTTACCAACCTGTACGACAGCGGGGTACAGGATCTGGCATTCTTCCGCAGTTACGAAGACATTATAAAAGCTGCAGCCCAGAACGATGTACGCATTTTCTGCGTGGATGAACCACCCGCCCTGTACTATATGTACAAATTTGGCATAGACAGAGACTTTCGCATCGCCTTTATACTGAACCACGGAGAGTTTCACCGCGCGGTTCGCAAGGGGAGCGAGACGCTCTTGCGGCTGGTTGAACGCGGCTTCGAATCCATCCCCAGAGAAACCATCGCTGAGATCGATCGCAAGTGGCTCGGCGTAGAGATTGCCCGCGTCATCGATTTTGGCCTTGTCGGGGCTGTCGCCGCTCTGCTCGCCAGCCTAATACTCTTTCTTCTCGTTACCGCGTGGCTGCTGCGAAGGCAAGTAACCAAGGCGACGCGGGAACTGAGCGAAAAAATGCGTTTGCTTGAAGCCAGCGAAGCCAGAAACCGGGCTTTTATTTCACTGCTGCCAGACATTATCTTTACGATGGATCGCGCCGGCGTATTTCTGGAGACGAGCACCCGGGACACGTCGGTGCTTATGTACCCGCCTCACGCCTTTTTAGGCCGCAGCATCGCAACCATCGGATTCCCGCCCGAGGTTGTAACCGGATTCATGGACAAGCTGCTCGAGGCTCTTGATACCTCGAGCATCACTACGTACGTATACGAGCTGCCGGGTACTGACGGGATGAACTCCTACGAGGGTCGCATCGTCCCCATCGCTACCGATTCCGCGCTGCTGGTAGTCAGAGATATAACAGAGCAAAAAAAACAGGATGCCCTGCTACGGGTATCGTTACTGGAAAAAGAAGTGCTGCTCAAGGAAATTCATCACCGGGTAAAAAA
>JAFGUM010000133.1 GCA_016938515.1 Spirochaetales bacterium
GGAGTAGAACAGGTAGCCGTAGCGGCTGGATACGACGACGGCACTACCCATAGCGCAGACGCCGGCGTAGTCGCCGTTGGGTGCTCCGGTGGCAGTTGGTATCGTTCCCAGTGCCGTGATAGACGCCGCGCTACCCGTGTAGATGGCGGTACCAGCGGTAAACCAGTAGTTCGTGCCATCATAAGCCACAGACGTTGGAAGCGTGGTCAGCGTACCTCCTGCTATGTCTGCGCCAAATGAGCCGGTAACGAGGCGGTGTACCTGGTAGTTTGCCGCATCTTCCGCGCTCGATCGTACGTTGGCGCTTACGGCGAACAGCTCACCATTGGCGGACAGCAGCGTACGCAGGTAGCGGTCTGTCGGTAATCCGGGGGTTTTGCTCCAAGTACTACCGTCGGTAGTCTGCCAGACGCCCAGGTCATTGCCTGTGGCCGAGTCAGAAAAGGCTACGTACAGGGTCGAGCCGATGGTGGCTCCCGAACTGGCAAAGGGGTAGGAATCGGCGCTTACGCCATTTATTCCGGTTACGCTCAGACTAGTCCAGGTGGTCGCCGATTCGGCCTTGCTCCATAGAGTACCGATGCCCGCGTACCACGTCGTGCCAAGCCGGGCTACGAACGACGGGCTCGTGTACTCGAGCGCGTCTGTCATCGTCAGGTTGGTGGCTGTTTCCTGTGATACGCTGGAAAAGATGCCGGCGGGTCCTTCTTCGCAAGAACCGACGATAAGCGCGAGGGCTATAAGGAGAGTGATGTAAAACGAGTGCTTTATTGTGCGTGTCATGGCGGGCATACCTCTGGTCACAGGTGGTAAGCGACTGAAAGCGTCGCCTCCATGAAGAACCCGACGCGGGAATTCTCCTCAATTTCCATGAATTGCGGGATAACGTTTCCGTACACGTTGAGCGCGTAGCTCATATCGCTCGTAGCCCGCCACAGGAATGACGAACCCGCTTTGAATAGAGCGTCTGCGTGCTTGTAGTCCCCGAGAGCGCTGATAGCCAGGCCGCCACCGATAGAAGGTGCGATAACGAAGGAACCCAAGGGAAACACCCTCACGGCTCTGAGCGCGAGCGGAGCGACGAAGAGCCTCCTGTCGGTAACGGTGCCGACGAACCCGCCAGCCAGATCACCCGCCAACGCCCACGCTTCGTTGAAAAAACCAGTATATGACAAGGCAAAGGCAAAACCTGGTGTCGCGTTGGCGGCTTCAAATGCTGCCGTAGTCGGGTTGTACCAGCCAAGGGGAACAGAAGCGCCTAGAGTGAGGGCAAGAATGCCGTCACCGCGCTCAAAAGTACTAAACTGTGTGCTGGCCAACGCGGCAGCCGACTGGGCTGACGCCTCTGTTACCGCCGCATCCTCTGCGTAGGCGGAATAACCAAGTGATAGCGCGAGCGCTAAAAGTATAAAAGGAAAGGAGCGCATCGTTCCTCCGTGCTGATGAATTGCGTATTGACAGCCGCGTGACTATAGCACGCCGTTACACCCTCTGAAAAGGAGCGAGGGGTAGCGGCGTTACGAGTTGGAGTTGTTTTTTATCTGCGTATGGCCCTGCCAAAGCGCGCCGCCGACAAAGTAGCCCATGATGACGCGAATTCAGGCCCAGGAGCCCATCGTAGCTCCAGCTGGGCCAGCGTGTGAGTCTTGGCGCGCATGGGATGTTCAGAGATAGTCGTTACGATATCCTCTGGAATGGCCAATTCTGACGCTACTGATGCGCAGTAACAACCAACTCCTGCTTCAAACGGGCCTGGTTTGAAGGGGGTAGCATCGCTTGCCGGCTCCACAGTACCACCCAGCTTCGAAGCCCATGCCACGAGGCCAGAGGAAAAGCCAGCAAATACATCAATTCCCTGGCGAGCCGGGCACCAGGAGGGCGCTGGGCGAAAAAGAACAGAGGCCAGTTCGAATTGAATCGTGCAACGTGAAGCAAGTCCAGCCAGCCGAGCGCCGTCTATCGGAGCACCAAGCCAGGCCAGCACGGGATAGTCGAACCATGCGCGGCTTCCCGTGCCGTGGGCTCGCACCCAAAAAGAACGCCGCAGCTCGGCGATTTGCCTGACGACATTGCCGGGAGGCATGGAAACGAGTGCTATTGAAGATACTGTTTCCATTATTCCCAAAGCCATAAAGGCATAGTATACTCGGCATATCAACCTGTAAAGGAAATGATACAGCTATGATGCACCGTGTAGAGCGCTTGGCTTCCAAGCTTACAAAGATCGTATCCTCCTGGCCTGGAGTCGAGTGTGTTCTGTCCTGCGAGGCTTCAGAAACGGATGTTCTGGACCCCTATTTTGCTCTGGTACTCGATGTATACTGCGTTGGGCCAATTCCAGGGGTAGATGAGAGACAATCGTTCTTCGACAATCCTGGAGCTTTTGAAACATCGAGGAGCGGCGAGAAGGACAGGTTTTTTCTCGACAGTCTTCCAATACGGCTCGAATACAAGCGCATTAAAAATATAGAAGAGCTCGTATCAAATAGCTTTGATACCATGTGGGTTTTTGGCGGTTCGGGAACGTACCTGATGCACAGACTCGTCCACGGAACCGTACTGTACAGCAAAACGGA
>JAFGUM010000134.1 GCA_016938515.1 Spirochaetales bacterium
AGCCGTGATGAGTATCAGCGGCTTTTGGCTCTGGCACTTGAGGCTCCCACGCTGCGGGGATCATGGGCACACCTGCTACCGGGATTTCCGGATTCGGAGATGATGAGAAGCCTATGCGAGAAGCGCGTTTCCGGGGTATCATGTAACGGACCGGAGCGCTTACCCACGATATGAGAATTCTGTGTGTACAATTGCCCAACCAGGATCCGTCAAATGACGGAGCCCGATACAATGTTCCCTTTGCGGCTGCCAAGCTCATGGCCTACGCGGAGTCTCGCGGGGCTGTAACCCGTGATGAGTGGTCATTGCTCGACCAGGATTGCGCAGACTACGGCGGTGACGCGGCGATAGCCTCGGCTGTGGCGCGAGTGTCCCCAGATCTGATGGTATTCCGTCTCTTTGACTGGAATCTGGAACGTAGTCTATGGCTCGTCAAGCGTCTCCGCGCCGTAATGCCCGCAACACACTTCGTCGCCGGGGGGCCTGAAGTCGTGCAGGGCATGCCCGTATTTCGGGCGCATGCTTTCGACGCGCTGATCGAAGGCGAGTGGGAAGAACCCTTCCTGGACGTGCTCGCAGACCTCTCGGCCCGAGCGCTCAAACCACGGTATGCTGCAAGCCAATCGCTTGATCTGGAAAAAGTGCCAGACCCCTACCTGGCGGGCGTACTGCCAGTGAACCCTGGCAAACCTGTTATCATCGAAAGCGCGCGCGGCGTATCGACCATGGTGGCCTTCCGCGCTTATGGCGAGACCGGTGTACGGTTTCTTCCTCGGGACACGGCGCCAAAGGTACTGCGGCTCGCTTCTGATGGCGGCGTTGAAGAGGCGCAGTTCATCGACCCGCGGCTAGACGACAGGCCGGACTTCAAGGGCTTTGTAAAGGCTCTCGCCGCGGCAAATGAGGCTGGCGTCAGCTTGAGCGGCAAGCTGGACCCTGCTGGCGTCGACGACGAACTCGCGCGCTTACTGGCGGACGCGGCTTTTATGGAACTGGCCGCAGACCTTGGCAGCGTAAATAGCAAGGCGCTGCACGCAGTTGGCCTGGACGTGAACCGCGATGGACTGGAACGTGGCTCACGCTTGCTATGGTCCCAGGGCATGGTCGTAAAACCCGACGTATACCTTGGCTTGCCCTACGACAGCTACGAGACAACGATAGAAACTTTCGACTACCTGGGCATGGCCGGCATGGGTCAGGACGCCGCGCTTCACCCTATGCCCATCACCCCGGGTTCGGCCATCAGAGCCGATACGGCCGCTTTTGGCGTCAAGGAGTTTCTGGAACGGCCTCCATATTGGGTTATAGAGACAGAGTGGATGGACGAAGACGCTCTTCTCGACGCCGTAGCTGATTTTGAGGAGAGCTTTGACGTCGCATGGAGCTCTCCTGTCCCCCCCAACTTTACCGCGGAGCGAGCTGGTTTCAGCGCATTCTGCGATCTGCGCCAAGGCTCCGGGCTGGATGCCATGCTCGTCGCGCCTGAGCGCCTCGCTTCATCAGTCACACTGCTACTTGATGCTGACGACCTGGAGCGAGCGTCGAGAGTAGCCAGAGCCGCCCGGGATATAAGAAAGCACAACCCATATACGCTCTGGCAGATCGTGCTCTTCTCGGATACGACCATTCCATCCCTGAGCCTGGCAAGAAAGCTGGTAGACGCGTTTGCCATGCCCGAGCACTACTTTGAGCTTGCACGTATGTACACGCTCGACCCCCAGCCCGAGTTTCAGGTGCGCTGTTTCTTCGCTACCAGCTCGGAAGCGATGGCCCTCGTCGCGCTACGCGACAGGCAGGATCTGGAGACGGTGTTTGTACTGGGTGACGCGATGCCAGGACCACGCCTGCTGGAAGCCATCCCGTTTCTGGCGTTTGACCGGGAATCTGCGTCTTTTGAACTGCTGTACGACGTAATGAGCGCTTACCGTGCCTACCCCGAGCTACTCGTGGAGGCACCCCGGGTCCTGTTCAGTACGACGCCGTAAGATCCACGCGGTGTTGCGCGTCTTTTGTCCGTATCCACCGCGCGACGTTTTCTATGGTCTGCGCCGCGTTCATGTCAACGGCTTCGAAGGTAGAACCAGCCACGTGGGGTGACAGAATGACGTTGTGCAGCGTATGTATTGGAAATCGTGACGGCGCGCCCAGGATCGAGCCATCCTTAGGATAGGTGTACCACACGTCCAGCCCCGCTCCCGCGAGTGTCCCGTCGACGAGCGCGTTGTACAGCGCTTCTTCGTCTACGACCTCTCCGCGTCCAACGTTTACAAGCCACGCGCCCTTCATCTCCGCCAGTTGCCGGGCGCCAACGAGTCCGCGTGTCTCATCTGTCAGTGGCAGGGCAACGAAGACTATATCGGCTCCCGTTATCGCCGCTGAAAGGTCGGTGGTTACCTCGTCGAAGTGCGGCGGCGCCGCTTGCCCACTCCGACGCCGGTACCCGGTAACGACGCAGTCAAACGCCTTGAGCAAGCGCGCGAGCGTCTCGCCGATGGCGCCTACCCCGAGTATCGCGCAGCGCTTGTGAAAGATGGAATGCCAGAAATCTTCCCGCCCCTTGTGCACCCAGAAGCCATGCCATTTCTCGGCTCGCAGGTCGTTGTGATACTCGACGAGGCGGCCAAACCCGGCGAGCGCGAGCGCGAGCGCGCGTTCCGCAACGCTTTCCGCGTTGCCGTGACAGTTGAACACCGACACTCCGCGCTCGGTGAGTATATCCGCCGGCAGGTGGTTAACGCCCACAAAGGGTACAAAAACAGCTTGCAGCCGAACCGCGCCTTCGTAGTACGAGCGGTCAACGATGTTGGCAACCACAGCGTCTAGCGTATCAAATGCGGCGAGGCTTTCGTCAACGCCTCTCACCAGTTCAATTGAATCACCAAAAGCCCGCTCGAGGCCGTCTACGAGTGGGGTCCAAACTTCGTTCATGGGCAGGCAAAATCCGATTCGCACGGTATACTCCTTAATTGTCACGATGGTCTGATGCGGGCGTTAGTCTGCACGCTACCATCAGTCAAGGTAAAGATACGCCATTCCGAAAAATAATTGAAGCCCGAAGGCGGTTTTTACCGGGCGTTTCCCTGGATAACGCGACAACCGCCAATCTGGCACGACGGAAGGAACAAACCATGAACGTACAGCGAATGATCATAGCCATGGCTTGCGCGCTCGCGCTGGTCTCATGCGTATCAACGCCCCCCGATGCGGAGCCAACGCCCGCTCCCACGGACACGGCCACACCGGCTCCCGTCGCACAGCCCGAACCCGATATAGCAGCGCTGATTGCGCAGGGTGACGCTGCCGGACTCCAGGCTCTGTTCAAGGGTCGCGAACAGGCCAACACCCCGGACGCCGACAATCTGTATCCGCTTCACGCCGCAACGCTCAGAAAATCGAGCGAGATGGTCGAGATACTCCTTGCCATGGGTGCCGACCCAGACCCGGCCGACCAAGACGGTAAAACCCCCCTGCGTTACGCGGTGGATCAGGCAGACGAAGCTTCTGCGCGGGCCCTCGTCAGGAAGGGCGGCTCTATCTTCATGAAGGACAAAGCTGGCGTC
>JAFGUM010000135.1 GCA_016938515.1 Spirochaetales bacterium
GAAAACAGTACGAAGGAGCCCGAAGCCTCTGTAGCTCCAACGCTTACCGGTTCGGCGTTAGCACCAGTAGACCAGATGGCGCCTACCCGGGCTATAAGGTCTTCCCCTGCCCAGGAGGGTGCTCCCGCGAGAATACCGTCGTAGCCTATGGCTATGACATCGTCACCCAGTGACAGTTGGCCATCCCTGACCAGGCGTTCCAGCAATCCGGAGAACGACACATAGAACACGGCGCTGCCGCGGTAGACGTCAAATTCGTCAATAAACGGGAAGCGGTACGCAAACGCCCTTCTGGCGGGCAGCGTCGAGATGACCCCGGCGCTATCCCTGGAGGACGCTAGTTCCTGGTAGGGCTCGTCCCCTGGCTCACCGTAGTTACGATAGACGATTTTAAGATCGTCAGCGCGTACGACGTCACCGGGGAAGGTGCTGTAATGGATGCGCCTGCCGTCCTGATCCAGGAAACGGACGCCGAGTAGCCCGGTCGTTTCCTCGGTAAGAAGCCCCAGTGTCCTAATTCTCTCAAAAACATCCTCAGCGCTCTGATTGGGCAAAAAGCTGCGCTTGACGAAGCCCTGTTGGAGCAGAGCCGCGAATCTTCCGACGTTGCCCTGGTGGTACCCGTCAACGGATTCCACCAGGTTTTCCATGGCCGTATCTACAGACCGCCTGACCCGCTCGTCAAAGAAGCGCGTTTCGATGACCGAGAACATCCCCGACCAGGCTATCGCGGCAAAGCCTGCGGCCAGAAGGGTGGAGACGAGAAGGCTGACGGAAGCTTTCTGTCCTACGGTCATCGGTATCCTTACTATCCTGTTTTAATACGGTATATCGAGGCTCTTTCAAAACTCAGGGGGTTTTGAAAGAGCTACCCAAAAATCCGCGATTGGGCGCAGTGTTTGCAACGCAAACGCAAGCAATCGCAAAGCCAATTTCAAAAGTAACCGACTTTTGAAATAGGCTCTATCGCTTCATTATCGGCCATATCAGGCTTTTAATTAAGAGCCCGGCCGCTTGAAGCGCCTACCTCTGCATAATATACTTCACAAAAGCGTAGCGCAAAGGAATATAGGCGCATATCCTGCACATGAGCGGAGAATGTATGTCATTTCGTGATGTAAGCCTCAAATCCAAAGTACTCGCCATGACCCTCTTTGGAATCTTCTTGATTGCCCTGATCATAGCCAGCATGTATATCCGCGACATTGGCAAGATAGCGGAAGCGAACATTCTGGAAAAAAGCCAGGCTATCGTGTACACGGTAGAAGCAGCCCGTTCGGCGATGTCCGAAAAGCTCGCAGCGGGAGTTATTACCGACCTCGAGACCCTCGCCGCGGAAGGCGACAGGAGCAAGTTGCTCGCAGCCGTTCCCATCATCACTGCCATCGATGTGGCATCGAGAAACGCAGCTGCGGGCAACTACACGTTCCGGGTACCTAAATTCCAGCCACGCAACCCGGCCAATGAGCCGGTAGGCGTTGAAATTGAAGCTCTCAACGCGATGAACACCCAGAACATCGACGAGTACATCGTCAAGGAAAAAGACCAGATACGCTACTTCAAAGCCGTTAGGCTCACCCCAGAGTGCTTGCTGTGCCACGGCGATCCAGCGGGATCACCCGACCCTGTGGGCGGCATAAAGGAAGGGTGGAAAGCCGGGGAGATTCACGGGGCGTTTGAAATAATCAGCTCTCTCAAGGAAGCCAAGGCAATCAGCGCCAACGCAACAATCAACATCGGCGCTTTCACTGGCGGTGTAATGCTCGTGCTGGGCATTGCCCTCTTCTTCATAATCAGGCTGGTACTCAAGCCTATCGTGTCGTACGTTGAAGCCTTCAAAGCGGCGTCTACCGGTAACCTTACGGTACGGGCCAACGTCAGAGCCCAGGACGAGGTTGGTCGTATAGCCCGATTCTTCAATGACTTCATAACGACGCTGGAAGGCATGGTTCGCGAGGTAAAAGGTGTAACCGACTCTACCGAGCGCATATCCCAGGATCTGGCTGCCAGTTCCGAAGAGACCGCGGCAAGCCTTCACGAGATACGCTCCAACACGGAGGGTATGAAGAACAAGATAGTCCACCTCGACAGCGAGGTATCATCGTCATCCAAGTCCGCGGATGACATGGACGCGTATCTGGCCAGACTCGCGGAACTCATCGGAGCGCAGGCGTCTGCTATAAACGAGTCGAGTGCCTCCATAGAAGAGATGTCAGCCAGCATCAACAACATCGCAAAAGCCGCGGAAGAAAAACTGAGGATTACGAGCGAACTCGAGACAACCGCCCTGGACGGCCAGAGCGAGATGGAAGAAACAGAGCAGACTATAAAGAAGGTCGCCGCCAGCGCTGGTGTTATAATGGAGATGATCCAGATAATCCAGGACATAGCCAGCAAGACCAACCTGCTGGCGATGAACGCGGCCATAGAAGCCGCACACGCCGGCGATTTTGGCAAGGGCTTTGCCGTAGTGGCAGATGAGATACGGAACCTCGCCGAATCGAGCGCGGAAAGCGCCAAGCAGATAACGCAGTCTCTAGGCGAGGTGGCCGATTACATTTCAGTTTCAGAATCGAGCACGGAGAAGACGGGTGAGATTTTCAGCCGCATCGTCGACCAGATCAAGGACGTTGCCTCGAGTATGTCGGAAATGAAAAACGCTACCTACGAGCTGTCTATCGGCGCCCAGCAAATCCTTGAGGCCCTGGGCTCCCTCGTTTCGACAACAGAAGAAGTAAAGGACTCGTCGGTGGGTATGAAAGAGCGGGTCGCGTCCATAGTCGACGCGATGCGCAGCGTGTCCGCCATTTCCAGCGACACGAAATACGGGATGGAAGAAATAACCATCGGCATCAACGAGATTTACAAGGCCGCTGAATCCATATCGCAGGCTGGTGGCCAGAATTCAGAGAGCGTTTCAGCCCTCAAGGAGCTGGTGGAGCGCTTTACCGTCAGCGACCCGGAAAGCGAATCGTAAAAAGCACAGCGCTACTATGCCTGGGCGCGTGCTGTACGTATACTCCTTCTGGCGGGTGCGTTCGGGGCATCCGCTGGGAGGACGACGATGAAAAAAGCGGGGCTCGTGGCGATGATGCTGGCAGCGGCTCTGGCGACGAGCGGCGCGGCCGACCTGTATGAACCCGACAGGCCGCTATACTTCGTTGACACCGAGTTTTTTACGATAATTTTCCCAGACGAATCACGCGAGGCAGCGGAATACCTGGCTACCTTCGCAGACGATTCGTACCGCGAGATAGCCGCAGCGCTGGCAACAGAAGCAACGCACCGTTTTCCCGTGGTCATCACCCCCGATTTCGGGATCCTCAACGGCTACTATTCGAGCTACCCTTACCCTCGCATCGTTCTGTACCAGGCGCCCGCCGAACCCTCGTCTACGCTCGGCTCGTTCAAGGACGACCTGCGCGCGGTTTTCAGGCACGAGCTGACGCACGCCGTGTCGTTATCGCTACGATCCCCCCTTGAAGACGCCGTAGTCAGCGTCTTTGGCTCGCCGTTCGGGCTGTCGGGGTACCTGACGCCCATGACGTTCGTAGAAGGCGTTACCGTCTCGTTCGAGAGCCTGGATGGCACTGGCAGAACAGACGACCCGCTGACGGCCGCGATCATACGGCAAGACCTGCTGGAAGGCACGAGACGCACCTTTGAGGAGACGTCAGGCGCGTGGGATCTCTACCCCGGTGCCGATCTCTACTATATCTACGGGGGGTATTTTTCAAGATACCTGCAGGAACGGTGGGGGATGGAACTCTACGCCGAGCTGTGGCGTTCCTTTGGTGTACGTTCCCTGTTCCGGGGGCTCGATGATTTTTTATGGGCCGAAGGGCATATGACCAAGGTCTATGGCGTCAGCCTGTCAGAAGCCTGGGATGACTTTCTGGAGAGCATGGAGCTGAGTGTTCCCGTATACACCTCGGTAAAAAAACTGACGCCTCCATCGCTCGTGACCGCGCTGGCAGCCCGAAGCGGCACGGTGTACTATGCGGACCGGGCGCGAGAAGCGGTATTCGCCTACGACACCGCTACGGGTATCGAGTCGCAACTGTTCCGCTCGGCTCTTCCAATATCACGGCTGGACGTAGCCCCGGACGGCTCCAGCATCCTCGTCTCCACCATGCGCTACGAAGGCGGCTTACCCAGGCTGGAACTTCGTGAATGGAAGGCATCGACCAATCACGCTATCGCCTTGCCGCACGAGAGCATCAGGGACGCGGCGTACGCACGAGAGCCCGGCGCCGATGCCGTAGTGGGTATCCGCGTCAACGGATACACGACGGAGCTTGTTATGATCGCAGGCGATGAAACGCGCGTGTTGCTGCGCGGTTCAGAGCGTGTGAGCTATTCATCTCCGGTCGCAACCGCGGATGGATCAATCGTGTACGCCCTGGCACGGGAAGACGGCGTCTCGTCGGTAATTCGGCTCAGCCTGGCGTCCGGTACGGGGACGATGAGCCTTGATGCATCTACCCCGTCTGTTTCAAGGCTCGTGCTTCCCGCCGGGCTCAGCGCTATCCGCTACCTGTCCGTAGACGACGCTGGCGTACTCAGGTTTTCGTGGGATGATGTTTCGTTCTACCGCCTCGCCGAGCTGGACGGGGAAGAACTGTCGTACCAGTGCGTGCCACTGTCTGGCGGCGTACACCTGCCGGTACACGCGGCAAACCGCGTATACTACATCGGACGCTTTGGCGATGGCGCAGCGCTGTGCGCGCTGCCACAAAGCAGGGACGTTCTGGGGTTTGAGACCGCGAGCGTGCGTTGGGTCGACGCGATGGACCTCACGACTATCGATTCCGCGTATGGCGCGTCCCCGGCGATCGAAAGCCGGCGCTACAGTCCGGCGCGCTGGCTGCTGCCGCGATTCTGGTATCCCGTAGCCGTGGCGGAACAGGATGCGCTCGTGTCCGCGGGTGTATTCGCGGTGTTTGCTGACCCCGCAGAACGGTTTGAAGCGACGGTCAACGCCGGCTACAACGTTGCTGCCGGTGCGGCGGATCTTGCGCTGTCGGCCACATGGTCACGGTTTCCCGCTGATATCTCCTTCGAATTGTACGACGAGTTTACCTCCCCCGGCACGGATAGGCTGTCACGGTCTACCGGTGCCTATCTCGGCGTAGGAGATTCCTACCCGATGACTTCTGGCGCGACTATATCGTGGAGCGCCAAGGCGGCCATACGCGGTTACGCGGAGGTACCAACGGGCAGCTCACCGTACGCGTCGTGGTCCAGCGCGAGCGTCGCGGCCGAAGCCGCCGCGTCACTAGGTGATACGAGGAGCCCGCTCGGCGACGCCGAGGCACGCGCCGGATACGAAGCGACGATCCTCGCGAGGCTGGACGCGCCTGTTCCAGGAGCTTACACAGATACGGTGCTGGGCCTGGAACCCGGGCTCGCGCTATACGCTGAAGCCGGAGCGCTGGCTCTGGAAACGAGGGGCGCTCTTGCCCCCTGGGATGGCTTATCCTACGGCCCACGAGGCCGGCTGTACGCCTCCGGTGGAACGACAAGCGCGGCGTACCCGAACTGGCCAGAGTTCTCCGGCGGTGATTCTGGGCCGTGGCTTGCCGAAGCCTCAGCGAGCGCGCGCCTGCTTGCACTGGAGTTGCACAGGCAAGCCTGGGCGCTCTACGCCAACCGGGTATCAGTGCGCTCTGGCCTGCGTGGCTACGCGACCGGAGATTCACGCTCAAGCTTTATCCCGAAGGACTCTGGCTGGTCAATGTTTGGACGCGCCACTCTAACGTGGACACCCAACGTAGGCGCGTTTGCAACCCTGCACCCGAGCTCGTACGTAGAAGTATGGTACCGCCCCGACTTCGATGCAGCGACAGCGGACGCCTACGGCGTTTCGTACGCTCTCGTCGCGTCGTACTGAAAGGCCGCGCGCGTGCTGGCGAGTGATCGCTTTACCGTAGAAGCGGCTGCAGAACTCAGGACGGCTATAGCGGACGCCGGCTACAACGAAGTATTCGCGGCAGGCAAGCTTGACGATACAGGCCTCGTAGCCGAAATAATCGTCGGCGCTCGCGGCAGCGTTTCGAGCGTGCCCGCTATCGCCGGGTTCCTCGATCGTGGTGACGTGCTCATCCACAACCACCCCTCAGGCCTGCTGGAACCCAGCGACGCCGACCTCGCCATAGCTTCCCGCGCGGGTGAAAACGGCGTGGGTAGTTACATCGTAGACGACGCGGTCAGCATGGTGTACGTAGTGGCCGAGCCCGTCAGGGCTCGAGCCCTCATCGCCATAGACCCCGACGAACTGGCTGGTGTGCTCGAAGCCGGTGGCAAGCTGGCATCGCGTCTGCGCGGCTACGAGCCAAGGCTGAGCCAGCTCGACCTTGTCCGCCATATCGCAACGGCGATGAACGACGGCTACGTTCTCGCGGCGGAGGCGGGCACCGGCGTGGGCAAGTCGTTCGCGTACCTGATACCGGCCTTCGCGTGGGCCGCGCGCAACAAGGAGCGCGTGCTCGTATCAACCGCTACCATCAACCTGCAGCGGCAGCTGATGGACAAGGACATACCCGCCGTCGCGTCCATCTTCAAGAAGAAGCTCAAAGCCGTGCTGGTAAAGGGTCGCGGCAATTACCTCTGCAAGACGAGGCTGTACGACGCGCTTGACGAGGAAGGTTTGTTCGCCGGAGACGACCACCCGTTGCGTATCCTGGCAGCGTGGGCCGAGTCGAGCGCCACAGGCGACCGGGCCGATCTTTCATTCTGGCCAGACGAGTCGCTGTGGTCCCGCGTCCGCTCTGAATCCGACGACTGCCTCAACGCGCGTTGCCCTAACCGTGAATCCTGCTTCGTGCTTAAACTCAAGAGGGAAGCCGCAGACGCCGACATCATCGTGGCCAACCACCACATCCTGTTCAGCGACCTGGCGTCGCGCGCTGCCGGATCAGGCTACGAATCCACGGCGGTGCTGCCACCGTACACGTCCATAATTTTTGACGAGGCGCACGCCATTGAGTCGAGCGCGACGAGTTTCTTCTCCGAGGAACTGACCCGGTTTTCCGTGTTCAGGCAATCGGCCAAGCTATACCGCGAGAAGCGCGGACGAAGGTTCGGCGTCATAGTCAAGTTGCAGAATATCAAGGGCCTGCCACCAGGCGTCCTCAAGCGTTTCCCCGACGCTGCGGACGCGCTGCTCGCCGCCATAGCCGCGGCGGACGAAGCCGCTCTCGGCCTTGTAGGCTCCGCGGCCAACTACCGGCTCGTAGTCAGGAGCGTCGATGTGGAGCACGCCGTACTCAAACCCCTGGGCGACGTGGAGCGATGCCTTCTGTCTGTCGCCGAGCTGCTCAAGGACGCTCTCGCCGCGGTTCCCGACGCCGAAGAAGGCGACCAGTCGGTACGGGAAGCCCAGCTTGCCCTGGTACGGCTGTCTGAATCTGCGTCTGTGTGCGCTCGCTTTCGCGGCTTCGACGAGGATACCGAGCGGGTGTACTGGCTCGATCGCCGCACGACCAGCCAGGGTGACGCCTTCGTCCGGTTCTGCATTACGCCCGTCGATATTGCCGACATGATGAATGAAGCCGTGTTTGACCGCTTCAGGTCCATCATCTGCACGTCGGCGACGCTGTCGGTCGGCGGCTCTTTCGAGTTCTGGAAGCGGCGCGTGGGCCTTTCCAACGCCGAATCACGCCACGAGTGCGTCGCGTTTCCTTCGCCCTTCCCGTTCGAGCGCAACGCCCTGCTTGGCGCCGCCACCGACGCGCCTTCTCCCGATTCAGCCGGATGGCAGGCATGGATAAACGACGCGGTGTACGACCTCATCGTGGCGTCTGGAGGGAGAGCCCTCGTCCTCTTCACCTCGTATACCGCGCTTCGCGCCGCCTGGGACTCGGTCAAGCCACGGCTCGACTCGCTGGGGATAAGCGCCTTCCGACAGGGTGATGACGAACGCTCACGGCTCCTTGACGCCTTCAAGGTAGACGTGGCCAGCGTGCTCTTCGCCACCGACTCGTTCTGGGAAGGCGTAGACGCCCCGGGTGAAACGCTCGAACTCGTCATCATCACGAAGCTGCCGTTCAGGGTACCTACCGACCCTGTTCAAAAGGCCAGGGCCGAGGCTGTCGAGCGGCGGGGAGGCAACTCGTTCATGGATCTGTCGCTACCAGAAGCTGTCATCCGATTCAAGCAGGGCTTTGGACGGCTCATTCGCCACAGCGACGACAGGGGCGCCGTAGTCGTACTGGACGTCCGCCTGCTTGCCAAGCGCTACGGCGCCGTCTTTATCCGATCTTTGCCACGGGTACAAACAAGCTTCAAGCCCATCGCCGAACTGGCAAGCGACCTCAGAGCCTTTCTCGGGCGCGGGTGAATTTACTACCCGACCGGCTCTGGCTTCACACGAACGCGCGACGGGTTTACAATGAGCCCATGGCTGTATACCCGCTGGAAAACAAAATACAGAAATACGCGTGGGGTTCCACCAACTTCATACCAAGCCTGCTGGGCGCGCAAAACCCCGACGCGGAACCGTGGGCCGAGCTGTGGATGGGTGCGCACCCCAAAGCGCCGTCAATGGCTATCAATCCACACACAGGAGCCCGCGTTTCTCTCGACGCGCTTATCGCCGGCGATACAGTGGCGATGCTGGGCAGCAAGGTAGCCGCCCGTTTTGGTGATACGTTGCCGTTCCTGTTCAAAGTGCTGTCGGCCGCCAAGCCGCTTTCAATACAGGCGCACCCAAGCAAAAAAAAAGCCGAGCGCGGCTTTGAGCGTGAGGAGTTCGCCGGTATTCCAGTAGACGCGCCCGAACGAAACTACCGGGATCCAAACCACAAGCCAGAAACCGTCGTCGCCTTGACTCCCTTTCAGGGTCTGTGCGGCTTCAGACCCATACAGGACATAGTGGAAGACATCAAAGCCCTGTCGCCCAATTCATGGCGCTCGCTCGTTGGCAGGCTGGCAGATTCTCCAGGCAAGCTGGAATTATCAGTATTCTTCTACAGCATCGTCTCGATGCCCGCGGACAGAAAAACCCTGGTGCTCAACACCGCAAAGAAGCGCTGCGCGAACGCGCTGGCGGACAGGGCTGCTGGCGAAGCTCGTTCCCACGTATTCTCGTGGGTGCTGAGACTCATGGACGAATACCCGGGCGATATCGGCGCCCTCGCACCCATATCCATGAACCTGTTTGAGCTGAAGCCAGGCGAGGCGCTCAACCTGGCCGCGGGCCAGCCACACGCGTACCTGAGCGGCAACGCCATAGAGATAATGGCAAATTCAGACAACGTGCTGCGCGGCGGCCTTACGAGCAAGCACATAGACATTCCCGAGCTCATCTCAGCGCTCTCGTTCGACAGCGCGAGCGTAACACCGCTCGCCCCCGCTGCCGACCCAGGCGGTTTTATGCGATACCCCACGATAGC
>JAFGUM010000136.1 GCA_016938515.1 Spirochaetales bacterium
GACGGCTGGTATGGCTATTACTACGCGCACGAGATTCGCGGCGGCGTGGAATCGGCCAGCGTAGACGTCCTTCTCCGCGACTATACCGACGAAGGCATGGAGCGACGACAAGCCGTGATCCGGGCGCTCGCCAAGGCCGTCGAAGCCCAGTACCCCAACGGCACCGTTACCGTGGAACTGCGCAAGCAGTACCTGAACATGCGCAAAAAGCTGGACGAGAGCCCCCGGGTGCTCGAGCTTCTGTACGAAGCCGCGAGGAGAGCTGGCGCCGAACCCTATTCCAAGCCGATCCGCGGTGGCACCGATGGCGCGCGCCTAACCGAAATGGGAATACCCACGCCCAATATTTTTGCCGGCATGCACAATTTCCATGGCCGCTACGAGTGGGCCAGCGCTTCGGAAATGGTGCTCGCCGTAGACACCGCGCTGGAGCTTATTCGCCTCTGGGCCGAATAATCACCACGCCGACCTGCCGCCATCTACGGCCAGAGCCACACCGGTGATGAACGAAGCATCGTCAGAAGCCAGGTAGACAACCGCGCGAGCCACTTCTTCCGGGGTGGCTATGCGGTTCATCGGATGCCGCGCGGCAAATTGAGGCAGCTGCGCTTCAACGCCTCCCAGAGCATTCATTTCGTCCTCCAGCAAGGGAGTATGCACGCTTCCCGGGCACACGCAGTTGACGCGGATGTTCTGGGCGGCGTGATCTATCGCCATCGCGCGCGTAAGGTTGATAACGCCCCCCTTGGCAGCGCAGTAGGCGGCAACACCGCTTCCTCCAACCAAGCCAAAAATCGACGCGTTGTTTACGATGGCTCCACCGGGTTTTATCATGTGGGGAATGGCGTACTTTGACATCCAGAAAACGCCTTTGAGGCTGGAGTTCATAGTCGCGTCCCATTCTTCTTCCGATGTTTCCACAACGCTGCGGTTTACAAATATCCGCCCGGCATTGTTGAACACGATATCCAGCCGACCATACGCTTTGACGGCCGCTTCAATACAGCGCTTGCAGTCATCCCTAACGCCAACATCCCCCGGCACGAATACAGCCTTGCCCCCCGTCGCCAGGATTGACGCCACAGCTTCATTGCCGCGTTCCGGGTTGCGCGCCATCAGCACCACGGCGGCACCTTCCGCCACCAGCAATCTTGCCGTCGCCAGCCCTATTCCCGAAGAACCACCGGTTATGATAGCTACCTTGCCTTCAAACTTCATTGTGCCCCCTGCCTCGTCAATAGCGTAGTACGGTCTGGATGCAGAATACCACGACCCGCGGCCGGCAGGCATATTATTGTTGTTGTCGTTTGCCCAAAATGGGTACAGAATGGTTAACAACACCCGGGACTTTTCTTAGCGCCGCACGGCCATGAAAACGGTCTCGGTACGCGCGGGAACAAAAAGGAGGCACCATGTCCGCACCCTATGAAGAACTACTCAAAAACAGGATGAGCGCGCGTAGCTATGCCAAGCTTGTGGCACTCGACAACCCACGGGTAATGGAGTTTGTCGGGTCTTTTACCGAACACTGCGACCCCACCTCGGTGTACGTCTGCGACGACAGCGAGGAGGATACCCAATACGTGCGGGATCAGGCTATCGTGAAGGGCGAGGAAGAAAAGCTGGCCAATGGGCACCAGACCATCCACTGGGATGGCTACGGTGACCAGGGGCGAGACAAAAAGGGCACGCGCTTCATGGTGTACCCCGAGAACCTTGAACGAATGAAATCCCTCAATTCAATCGAGTACGAAGAGGGCTACAAAGAGATCATGGAAATATCCAGGGGCATCATGAAGGGCAAGGACGCCGTCGTGCAGTTCTTTTCTGAAGGCCCCACCGCGAGCCCGTTTACGATGCCGTGCATCCAGTTTACCGACAGCTGGTACGTGGCGCATTCCGAGTTCATCCTGTACCGCTCTGCGTACGCTCACTTCCAGAATATGCCCGCGGCTGAGAAAGGCAACTTCTTCCGCTTCATACACTCGGCGGGCGAACTGGACAAAAACAACTGCAGCGCCAACCTGGACAAGCGCCGCATCTACATGGACACGCAGAACAACATCGTCTATTCGATGAACAACCAGTACGCCGGCAACTCCATCGGCCTTAAAAAGCACTCCATGCGCCTGGCCATCAACAAATCGGGGCAGGAAGGCTGGCTGTGCGAGCACATGTTCGTGATGGCGGCGGTTAACGAAGAGCACAAACGCACGACGTACTTCTGCGGCGCGTACCCGTCGGCGTGCGGCAAGACGAGCACCGCGATGATACCGGGTGAACGTATAGTAGGTGACGACATAGCGTACTTCCGCAACATTGGCGGTGAGTTCCGCGCGGTCAACGTCGAGTTTGGCATGTTTGGCATCATCCAGGATGTAAACGCCAAGGACGACCCGCTGATATTTGAAAACCTGATGAAAGACCAGGAGATCATCTTCTCAAACGTCCTGCGCGGGCCCGACAACAAGCC
>JAFGUM010000137.1 GCA_016938515.1 Spirochaetales bacterium
GCTTGCGTTTGCTTTGCAAACTCTGCGCCCAATCGCGGATTCAAGGAAGCTCTTTCAAAATGCGTCTGCATTTTGAAAGACCCTCATTAGTTTCAAAATTATACTTGTCTGCTTTGACTAGTTCTTCGAACCTGAGGTTCGAGGAACTAGCCGCTGGCTATGGGTGGCTCTACCCGGCTTTACGCCGACATTTCGTAGATGTACCCGGTTCTGACGCAGGTTTCAAACAGCTCTCGCGTCATGAATTCCTCGCTGACATCGTCCCAGTCGTCATGGTGGCGGACGATGCGAACTACGTAGCCGTCCTCGATTTCGTTGACCAGTTCCAGTACTGATGGCGAACGATCTGTACTCTTGATGGCGAATGTCTTCATGCTTCTTCCTCCGATAGACGATGTCGGCGTTACGGCCATTTTCATGCGTCGTATCTACAGTTTCGGCGCAGGAGGCCAGCTGGTTTACTCCTGCTTGCTCCGGAGCCAGCGGGAGGCGGTGGACGGCTGGACTATGGAGGCTAAGGCGCGCTATAGTCACAGCATCCCGCGGGACCGGCTCCCCATCGTCGAAACGATTCCCCGAGACACAACTGAATCCCTGTAGTAAGGACACGCATGCCTTCTCCAACATTCGCCGACTTTGGCTTTTCCGCTCCTGTACTCGAAGCGCTTACCCGCAAAGGCTTCGAGGAACCGACACCAATACAAGCCCTCGCCATCCCCCGACTCCTGGGCGGTACGGCTCACCTGCTCGCGCGCGCACGCACCGGCACGGGCAAGACAGCGGCTTTTGGCCTGCCCCTGGTAGACCGGCTGTCTACGCCGGGCCCCAAGGTTCGCGCCCTCATACTCGTTCCCACGCGCGAGCTGGCCGTGCAGGTCTCAGGCGAGATAGCGAGTTTCGCGCCTGGCCCCGCGCCACGTATCGCAACCGTGTACGGCGGCGCTTCGATGGGCGAGCAGTTGCGTCGCCTGTCCCGTGGCGTAGACATAGTCGTAGGTACGCCTGGCCGTGTCATCGACCACATTGACCGCAAGACCCTCGACCTGTCGGGTCTCGAGTGGCTCGTGCTGGACGAAGGCGACGAAATGCTCGACATGGGCTTTATAGAAGACATAGAAAAGGTGATGGACGCCGCCAACCCGGAGCGCCGCGTTGTGATGTTCTCCGCTACGATGCCACAGCCCATAATGCGCATCGCCCGGGAGCGGCTCGGCTCGTTTGAAACGGTCGAGGATACGACTAACCCCGTGCAGGCGGGACTCACCGACCAGATATGGCTCGAAGTCCGCGAACGCGACAAGCTCGAAGCGTTGTGTCGCATCGTCGATTCTGAGGACGAGTTTTATGGGCTCGTGTTCTGCCACACGAAGGTGGAGACCGACGCGGTAGCACGGGCGTTGTCCGAGCGTGGTTATGCGGCCGAAGCGCTGCACGGCGACGTATCCCAGGACATGCGCGAGCGCACCCTGGGCAGGTTTCGTGACCGCAAGACGCTAATTCTCGTTGCCACAGACGTAGCCGCGCGCGGTATAGACGTCGAGCGGCTGAGCCACGTTGTTAACTTCAACCTGCCGTTTGATCCGGAATCCTATACGCACCGCATCGGCCGCACCGGTCGCGCGGGTAACAAGGGTACGGCAATAACCTTCGTAACACCCGAGGAGTACCGGCGCCTGTTCGCTCTGAGGCGCGCGTCGGGTGACGGCCTGCGCAAGGGCGAGGTTCCTTCCATAGCCGAGGTAATAGAAGCAAAGCGCGCGCGCATCAAGGCTAAAGCCATAGGCGCCGCCCGGGATATTCTTGGTCTGGCTGTTCCTGATGACGACGACGATAGCGGTGCTGCCGAGGCAGTCGATGCGCTCGAAGCGCCCGATAAGAACGCCAGCGCGTTCTACGGGTTGGCTGACGAACTGCTCGCGGGTCTTTCCGCGCGGGACGCGCTCGCGGCGCTGGCCGCGGCCGCGTACTCAGGAGACCTCGACCCCAGGCGCTACGGCGAGGTGCGTGACGTTTCCGTTGATTCGGCCGCGACTGCGAGGCTGTACGTGGGCATAGGCAAGCTTGACGGCGCGTGGCCAAAGGACGTGGCGGCTGTCGTCAAACGGCTTACCGGCCTTCCGGATAGGCTCGTTGACGACATAGAGGTTCTCGAACGGTTCTCGTTCGTGAGCGTTCCGTTTGAAGCGGCTGAAAAGGCCATAGCGGAAGCTCGCAAGCAGCGCGGCGCGCCTTCGGTCCGCATAGCCACGCCAAAAGGTGGGCCGGGTGGCCCCAAGCGCTCATATGGGCCACGGGGACAGTCCGGCAAGCCCAGGCCTTACAGGCCGCGCGGCGTTGGTCTCGGCGACGGCAAGCCCGCACGTAAGCCGCGCACACCCCGATAGAACCCCCTGGAAGGAGTTGTCGCGCTTACGCCAGAGCCAGCGCCTTGTCCATCGTTGCCTGGAGCGTCTTGCGGATGTAGGCGCGCAGCTTCTCCCTTTTGTCGTCGTTTACGCTCGCCGGTTCGAACATGACCACTGAAAGCATCCCGATGCCCGACGCATCGTGGCTACCCACTACGACGCCGTTCAAGATGACGCGGACTCCCCGCAGATTGAGTTGCAGGTCTTTGAGCCTCGTGCCGGGAACCGGCGTGGTTCCAGCTGAAAACACGGCGGACATACCCACTGAGCTCAGGTCTTTGATCCAGCCGCGCAGCGTTCCAGCTTCGGTGGCGCAGCTGAAGTCGGTAGCGTCGGGTGGGCACGCCGCGCGGACGTAACGCCTGCGGCCCCTGGCTTCGTTGGCCTCGAGCATCTTGATGAGTATACTCGTGGTCTTTGCGGCGCCAATCTTGACGACTATGAAGCCCCCCTCGATGCCGAGTTCCATCATGTAGTAGTTGCGTTTCTGTTCGTCATTGAGCATCGTGATGACGCCGAAGGCCGCGAGCCGCGTCGCCTCGTCGTCTCTGATCGACCGTATCCACGAGCGCCACTGGTGTTCATCATCACCTTCGTCGATATTGACGAAGGTAAGGCACGATGGGTCTTTTTTAAGGTATCTAGCGAGCTTGGCGTGGTCCCTGGTAGTGTAGACCTCGAACTCGGCCTCGGCGAGCGCGTTGGCTACCTCGCCTATCACCGCGGGTGGATTAAGGAAAAAAACCTTCTTGCCAAAGGCCGAGTGATCGCTCGAGCCGGTAGGTGCGTCCATGCTCTATAGCCTATTCCCGCTCGCGATACTTGGCAAGGTGCAGGTCAGGGTTTCCAGTCCAACCGCCGGTATGATTTGGCACCCCTGGACAGCTCGACGTACTCGCGGGCGTTGGCCAGGTTGTGGGCGTATTCCTCGTCGCTTACCTCGCGTATAAGCCTGGCCGGGCTACCCATGATGAGCGACCGCGGCGGAAACTTCTTGCCCTGGGTGACGAGAGAGCCCGCTCCGACTATGGAGCCAGAACCTATTTCCGAACCGTTGAGCAGTATGGCTCCCATGCCGATGAGGCAGTCGTCTCCTACGACGCATCCGTGCAGTACGACGCGGTGTCCAACGGTAACCCCGGAGCCTACAACGCAGGGCGTGTCCTTGTTTACGTGTACCACGACGCCGTCCTGCAGATTGGAACCCTTTCCTATCCGCACGTACGAAATATCAGCGCGTACGACGGTGCCAAACCAGACTGAAGCGTCTTCCGCTATGGTAGCGTCTCCGGCAACCTCGGCGTTCCAGGCTATAAACGCGCTTGCGTGCACCACGGGCAGTAGGTCGCCAATAGCGTGTATCATCGCTGTCTCCTTTGTCGTGGCCAGTATCCTCGCTTCGGATGTGCCTGTCAAAACCCCGTAAGCACACATTGAAGCTATGTCATCGACGCCTAATGGTCGATACAGTATAATAGAAGACCGAGGAGTTTGATGGTGCCCCAGAGCGACGATATCCAGCGGATTATCCAGATCGATTCTGAACTCAACAAGATCCGTGATTATGACATTCTACTGGAACGCGTTCTCCTTGAAGCCAGGCGAGTCGTACGCGCCGACGCGGGGTCGATCTACGTCAAGGAAGGCGACGTCATATCCATCAAGTATGCGCAGAATGATACCAAGCAGAAGAGCCTCAAGCCCGGTGAGAAGCAGGCATACCCGCACTTTAGTATTCCGGTAGACGATAAGACAATCTCCGGCTACGTGGCGATGACCGGTGAGCTCGTCAATATTCCTGACGTGTACAACCTGTCGCCGGGGCTTCCATACAGCTACAACGCTTCGTACGACGCCAAAGTCAATTATAGAACCACATCGATGCTTACCCTGCCGCTCAAAACGCAGAACAACGTGGTTCTGGGCGTCATACAGATAATAAACGCGATAGGGCCTGACGGCGAAGTTGAGCCTTTTACCAAGGACGACGAAGCCCTCGTAACGCACTTTGCGTCAAACGCGACCGTCGCGCTCCAGCGGGCGTACATGACGAGGAGCATGATCATACGGATGATCCGGATGGCCGAGCTGCGCGATCCCAAGGAGACAGGTCCGCACGTGAACCGCGTCGCCGGCTATTCGCTCGAACTATACGAGCGCTGGGCGTACCGCCGTGGCCTGGAGCAGGCTGAGATCGAAAAGAACAAGGACCTCTTCAAGCTGGCGGCGATGCTGCACGATGTTGGGAAGGTGGCTATTTCCGACCTCATTCTCAAGAAACCCGCCAAGTTTACCCCGGAAGAATACGTAATAATGCAGACGCATACAACTTCCGGCGCGCGGCTCTTTGACGACCCGCAATCAGATTTTGACACCATAGCCGCCGAGGTCGCGCTGACCCATCACGAGAATTGGGATGGCACCGGATATCCGGGCTGGGTAGACCCGTTTACCGGCGAGGTGCTCAGAAAAGACGCGGAAGGACGGGTGCTGAAGCGCAAGGGCGAGGAAATCCCCGTATGGGGCCGCATCGTCGCCATCGCGGATGTGTACGACGCGCTGATGTGCCGTCGTGTCTACAAGGAAGCCTGGGATGAGGATGCCGTCCTCAAGGAATTGAAATCCCTCTCAGGCACCAAATTCGACCCCGAACTGATTGAAGCCTTTTTCGAAGTCTACCCGCGCATCCAGGAGATACACGAGCGCTACATGGATGCGGAAGAGTAGGCGAATCCGCTTCGAACCCCGGTGCTTACAAGCGGGCTCATACAGTTTCGCCACCTGATCCGTCCCCCCCGTCTTCTGGCTCTGGATGCGCTATGTCGTTGTCCTTCATCGCCCTTCTCCTCGTTTTCCCGTACGTTTTGCCGAACAGGTCCACCGCGGTAAAGAACAGCGTGAGCAGGATGGGGCCGAGAAGCACACCGTTAAAGCCGAAGAAGTCTATGCCACCGATGATGGCGATGAAAATAAGCAGTGGGTGCAGCTTGATTCGCGCGTGGAGCAAAAAGGGCCGTATGAAGTTGTCCAGGCTCGAAATGAACACGACGCAGAGTACCAGCAGCAGAAGAGCCCTGCCCGGGTTGTCTCCCATGAAGGTGACGGCGACGAGAGGCACCCATACCAGTCCCGTGCCGACGAGCGGGATGAGGCTCGCGATGCCGGTAAGAATCGCCAGCGGAAGCGGCGCTGGAACCCCCATGATCCAGTAGACCAGGAACCCCATGGCTCCCTGGAACGCTGCCATCAGGATGTAGCCGATGGCAAGATCCTTGCCTGTATCGCGGAATTTACGCATGAACCTGATCGTATACGCGTTTCGCAGCGGAATGGCGTCTATCAGCGTCATCAA
>JAFGUM010000138.1 GCA_016938515.1 Spirochaetales bacterium
GAATGCCGCTTGATCCTGAAGCAGCTCCGGCGTCGCGTTCTGCTTCACCTCGAAGCGCGCGATCATCTCCGGGTTGCCGCCGAGCAAGATGTCGGTGCCGCGGCCGGCCATGTTGGTGGCTATGGTGACGGCGCCCTTGGCTCCGGCCTCGGCGATTATGGTTGCTTCACGCGCGTGATTTTTGGCGTTGAGTACTTCGTGTCTGATGCCGCGGCGAGTGAGGGCGGCAGACAGGCGTTCAGACTTGTCTATGCTCACCGTGCCAACGAGCATGGGTTGTCCCTTGGCGTGCGCCTCGGCTATCTCGTCGCATATAGCGTCAAACTTTTCGGCTTCATTGAGGAACACGAGGTCGTCTTCGTCGAGGCGGGCTACAGGCCGGTTGGTCGGAATGACTACGACATCCAGTTCGTAAATTTTCTGGAACTCGACTGACTCGGTTTCCGCGGTACCCGTCATGCCCGCAATCTTGTCGTACATGCGAAAGTAATTCTGGAAGGTAATCGTGGCCAGCGTCCGGTTGCGCCTGGCAATCTTGATGCGCTCCTTGGCCTCGATAGCTTCGTGCAGGCCGTCTGAATAGCGGCGGCCGTGCAGGATGCGCCCGGTAAACTCGTCTACGATCTGTACAAGGCCTTCCTGCACCACGTACTCGGTGTCACGATGAAAGAGTTCGCGCGCCTTGATCGCCTGGGTAAAATAGTGGACAAACTCGAAGTTCTGCTCGTCGAACAGCGATCCCTGGATGAGGCCCCGCTTTTTAAGGGCAGCTTCTATCTTGTCGAGGCCTTCAGACGTGAACGAAATTTTCTTGTTCTTTTCCTCGACCTTGTAATCACCCTTGAGCGTTTCGCCTTCATCTTCTTTGGGATATTCTCCCGTGGTGGGATCCTTTTCAACCTCAGTGAGCTGGGGAACGAGTTTGCTCACCTCGTTTATCTTGTAGGTGTCGTCTTCTGCGGCTCCGGATATGATCAGCGGCGTCCGGGCTTCGTCAACGAGGATGGAGTCTATCTCATCGACGATACAGTAGTGGTGGCTCCGCTGTACGCGCCGGGCAGGATCCATCACCATGTTGTCGCGAAGGTAGTCAAAGCCAAATTCGTTGTTGGTGCCGTAGGTTATGTCCCTGGCATAGGCTTCGCGTCTGGCGTCGTTATCCATGGACGACAGGATGGCTCCTACGCTCACACCAAGGTAGGCGAAGACGGCACCCATCCACTGGGAATCGCGTTCGGCCAGGTAGTCGTTTACCGTTACCACGTGTACGCCCTTGCCTTCGAGCGAGTTGAGGTAGGCTGCGGCTACCGATGACAGGGTCTTGCCTTCTCCCGTCTTCATTTCAACTATCTTGCCGTCGTGCAATACTATGCCGCCAAGCACCTGCGTATCAAAAGAACGCTCGCCGAGTACCCGTCTGGCGGCTTCGCGAGCCAGCGCGAATGCTTCTGACAATACAGAGTCAAGAGCTTCTCCCGACGCTACGCGCGCTCTGAGTTCGGCTGTCTTGGCGGGAAAATCGGCGGCCTGTAGCGACATGGCCCATCCCTCGCGCTCGTTTACCGCGTGGAGTCTGGGTAGCAGGGTTCGTATATCACGCTCTCGCTTGGAGCCAAAAAGTGCTGTCAGGGGGTTGAACGCCATGGGGCTTACTCTATATCTTTTCACGATAAGCGGTCAAGAAGAGAGTCTGGAGGATCACGGGTGCGACAGGCGATGTGGGTAAGGCTGACAGGGTGCATCGCCGCGGTGGTGCTCGCCGCGTCTCTTTCAGCGTGCTCCCAGTCCAGGGACGTTGTTCGGTTGCAACGGGAGCAGCTGTTCTCGCTTGGTTATGGCGTGCTCGAGGATCAGCTCAACCTGTTCAACCTGGACGGCAAGGCTCCTCCTCAGAAGACACGGCTGGCCATGCGCGATGGTATCTTTTTTATTGCCAACGGCAATGCTGCCAAGGTTCTGACGCTGTCTTCGTACGGCGATCTTCTGGCCATGGTATACAATCCCGAGAGGAATCCACCGCCACAGACACTCCAGCCTTCAACCGAAGGTGGCGACGTCAGGGGCCGTACCGCCCGGCCGTATCCGTTCTCGTCTCCGGGCGAAATCGCGGTTGATTCCCGTCGGACAATATTTGTAGAGGATCGCGTTCCGGAAACCAGGCGGTCGTACGATGATGCGATGAAGGCCAGCCTCGAGTACGTCGTGTTGCGCTTTTCCCGCGATGGTGAATACCTCGATTATCTGGGGCAGGAGGGCGTTGGCGGTACGCCGTTTCCGCACCTCAGCGGGCTGTACATCACGGCGAACGACGAGTGCGTCGTCGTGTCGCTTACGGGGCAAGGATGGATGGCGTTCCGTTTTGACCAGGGCGGAGCCTTGATCTCGACGATACGCATCAAGCGGGATGATCTGCCGCGACCGCCAGGGGAAACCGACGCCATAGCGTCCATGGGTGGCATCATCGCCTCTCCGGACGGTACCGGAATAATAGTGAAGGTTGACTACTACGAAGAAATCATAGACGCTGAAACGCACACCCAGGCAGGTATCGAATACTCGTCATCGTGGGCATGGATAATGGATGGGGCCACGGGCGCGTACGTCGACCGTTTTGAGCTGCCGGCTTTCGAGTCCATGGTCGAGCTGGAAAAAGATGAAAAACCGGTGCCACGCGCGTGGGAACTCGCCGGAGCAGCGGCGGGTTCCCTGTTTCTGTCTGCCGCCGATGGAGATAGTTCCACCTACTATGGCCTCTTTGACATGCGGACAAAAGCGTTCAAGCTATTTTCGCTGCGCATAGACCCGGATGAGCTCTTGTATACTGCGTTCTCATTGTCACCAGAAGGCATACTTTCAGCCATTCTTGGTTCCGCGTATGAGGCGCGCTTTGTGTGGTGGCGTTTTGATAAAGTCATCGGTGGGCTACTCCCGTGAAACCGCTCGTGTGCTTCGCCGAGGCGGTAGCGCTGGACGCGTCAACCAAAGAACGCTTTGGATTGAGTGATGACCAGTTGATGGAATCAGCCGCCGCGGGCATGGTTTCTGCCATTATGGCCGACAACGAGTGTGTTATGGCGATGGAGAATGCCACGGTGCCGGCTGTAGCGGTTTGCGGCCGCGGAAACAACGCGGGAGACGCGTTGGCGGTGCTCCGCCGTCTCGCTTTCGCCGGCTTGAATGGACTCGTGGCCATAGTTCCGGAGTCTCCAGGGCCGGTAGCGGCGCGACGGCTCGCCGAAGCCAGACTGGCCGGTGTTGTGGTGCTCGACCCCGACGACCAGCTCGTAGAAGGCGTGCTGGCGTCCGCCGCGTTGGTGCTCGACGGTATTTCGGGCATCGGATACAGGGGGCCGAGGCGTCCTGCCGCGGCTGCTCTCATGGCGCTGATGGAGCGAGCGCGCGGCCGCGTCATGGCGATAGACGTGCCGTCCGGTACGGGGCCCTGGGCTTCCCTGGAGGGCGCCCCGGAGGGCGCCCAGGGGCAAAGCCTCGGGGTAGACGTGGAGTCGCCGGTGTCCGCATCCGCTACGCTGTGCGTCGAGCCTCTCAAGGCCGAGCTGTACTACCCTGGATACCGTCCATACGCAGGTACCATCGTATCCATCACGGGCGTCATGCCCAGGTCCGCGGGGGTGGGTTCAAACTGTTCGCTTCTCGAAGAGTCTGATTTCGGTTCGCTACTGCCCAGGCTCGATCCGGACGCGCACAAAGGCAGTCGCGGCGCCCTGTGCGTATTCGCGGGCTCTGCTGGCGCGAGTGGCGCCGCTGTGCTGTGCGCGCGCGCCGCCTCCGCGGGAGGCGCCGGTAGCGTTACCCTGCTGACAGAAGAAGGACTGGTAGCTGTTCTTCAGGGGCTCCTCACGGCGCACATGGTGCGCCCCGCCCACGATCCGGGTTCGAGGCGTTTCAACGCGGCTGTAGCCGGTCCTGGCTGGGGTCTCGGCGTGGCCAACGAGCGTGCACTCGAAGACTTGTACGCGGCTGACATTCCGCTGCTGTTGGACGCCGACGCGCTGCGCCTGCTCGTCCGCTCGTCTCTGGCGACGAGGAACGCCCCCCTCGTGCTTACGCCTCATCCCGGTGAGTTCGCTCCGCTTCTTGCCGTCGCGGAAGGCGCGATGGCAGACGAACCGGAGGCGATCTTCCGGGCTAAGCGTCGACTCGCTTTTGACACGGCGGCGGCCGTTGCCGATGTTGCGAGACGGTACGGTGCTGTCGTGGTGCTCAAGGGATCTACGACGTGGATAGCCGATCCTGAAGGGCGACTCGCCGTGTGGGACGGCCGCGACCCCGGCCTCGCCACCGCTGGTTCCGGCGACGTGCTGGCCGGGGTCGCGGGAGCCTACCTCGCCCGCGGGGCTTCGGCATGGGACGCTGCCGTAGCAGCCGTCATAGCCCACGCTCTGGCTGGACGAGTAGCGCGCGGTGCGGGATTTTACGAAGCAGGCGCCCTCATCGAACCGCTCGCCAGCGTTTCGTACGGAAGGAGTACCGGTGGAAACCAAGGATAAGGGGCAGATTAACTACTACTACAACCGCGAGTCCAGGCTTGAGCGGGCGGGGCCGTACGCGACCTTCATAAACCAGCGGTACAACAGCAAACGGCCTGGCCTCATCCGCTCGCTGACCGCCACCAGATCGCTGCGATTCCTGTTTTTTGCCGTGCTCATCACGCTTATCGGCGCATTTATAGTCGATTTTGCAGTAGGCAACAAGGATCGTGGAAGCGTCAAAGGCGTTAGCCTGGCAGCGAACGCCATGTGGTTTGAAGGCTACGTCTACGCGACTATCAAGCGAGATGAGCCGTGGTTTTCGCTCTTCGGCGCGGAGCCAGCGCTCGTACCCGTGTCATTCAAGGCAGGCGACGGTGTTTCGTACGCCACGGGTGTGATGCAGGCGGACGAAGACGAGTTTCGCTTGCGTTTCCCCGCGGAATCCAACCCGGGTCGAATAGTTATTCTGGCCAGCGTCCAGACCGACGACGAAGAAGCGAGCCTCGAACTCGTCGTCGGAGTAGACTGACCAGCCGCGCCTTGACCCCGCAACGGCTTTCCGCTATCGTACGAATCGAACGCTGAAGGGGGCCAGACCATGGTTCAGTTCTACCTGTTGAGCGTCCTCATGAATATCGCGGCGGGTTACGCGCTCGTGTCGTTTGCCACGGAGCCCAAAGGCACCAAAGTAGACGGAGTCAGAGAATTCATGAAGGATGGAACCATCCGTCTTATCGTGGGCATCCTTGGTACGACCGTCGGATTTTTCAAGCTGCTTACGGTCATGCGCGGTGACATACCCGTTGTCGGGGATTTCCTGCCGTCAATAGCGGGTATCGTGGCGGGCTTTACGCTGCTACTCGAGTTCTACCGGGCCAACTCCAATGTCACGACCAGTTCCATCGATAAACTTGACGCCATCTTTATCGCCAACCGGAAGCTGATAGGCATCGTGTCCATAGTAGCAGGCTTCGCGCATTTCCTGTTTCCCAACGTGTTGTTCCTGTAAATGAGATCAATCGCGGGTGTAGCCATCAGAGGCTGCCAGGTTTTCGTGGCCAGACGACGCGCGGGCGGTGACATGGGCGGCAAGTGGGAATTCCCCGGCGGCAAAGTAGAACCGGGCGAGACCGACGCGCAGGCGGTACAGAGGGAGTATCTCGAAGAGTTTGGTATCGTCGTCGCCGCGGGTGCTACCCTTGGAGAGTCGTCATTCGTCAACGGTGGCAAGCATTACGAGCTCGCTGCGGTACTCGTGTATTTTGACGGTGAGCCCGTTTCGCTGTACGAACACGACGAGTATCGGTGGGTAGATGAAACCGAGCTCGGGAATCTCGATCTGGCTGCCTCGGATAGTTCGCTCGTACCCTTCGTCGTGCCGTTACTCGTCGTCTCCTGAATCAAACAGCCCCAGTTCTGGCTTGCCATCCGGTGGAACGGGCTGATTGAGGAGTACTTCAACGCGTGATTCCATGCGTTCAAGGTCTTTTTCAAGCCCCTTTGAAAGCTTGACGCCTTCCTCGAATACGGCAAGCGCTTCTTCGAGCGCGAGATCTGGCTCCCGAATGCGTTCCGACAGCTCTTCAAGCCTCGTAAGCCGCTCTTCGAATTTTTTCACGATCGTACCTCCATCACACGGGCGTCGGCCTCTCCCGCGGCGAATGTTATGGTCAGCGTTTCATCTGGTGACAGCACCGATGCGTCTCGCAGCGTCGTACTGGAACCCGTGCGCCTTACCACCGCGAAGCCCCGTTTGAGTATTGCCATCGGGTCGGACGCGAGCAGAAGCGATGAGGATGATGCAAGGCGATGGCGCGCCGCGACGAGGGCGTCGCGCATGCCGCGGATTATGGCGTCTCCAGCATCGTCGACGCGCTGTCTCGAGGGCTGGAAAACGCGCTCCAGCCTCAGTTCCAGGTTATCAGTAGAAAATGATCGTACCAGCAGCCTGGCGCGCTCGAAACGGGCTCTCAGGCTCGTGGCCATCGTTTCTGCGGCTACCCGGACGCGCTCTGAAGCCGAGGCGGCGCTCTCCGATACGAGTTCAGCTGCCGCGCTCGGCGTCGCCGCCCGCAGCGATGCCGCAAAATCGCACAGGCTCCAGTCTATTTCGTGGCCCACGGCGCTGATAACAGGTATGCGAGACGCGGCTACCGCCCTGACGACGGCTTCATCAGAGAATGCCAGAAGGTCTTCTATGGAGCCGCCACCACGGCCAATGATGATGACGTCTCCCAGGCTGAAGGCGTTGGCGGCTTCCAGCTGGCGCACGAGGGCTGCGGGAGCTTCGTCACCCTGTACGATCGCGGGCAGTACGGTAACGCGTATGCCAGCGTTGCGCCTGCGCAGCACCGACAGGATATCGCGGAGCGCGGCGCCCGTGGGCGACGTTATGACGGCTACCCGCGCGGGGAAAGCCGGTATTGGTGGTTTTATATCCGGGTCGAACAGCCCTTCGGCGGCCAGGCGACGCTTCCGCTCCTCGAGCATCACGAGAATGTCGCCAGAACCCGCCATTTCCATCGAGTCTACCACTATCTGGTACTGCCCGCGGGATGCGTACACGCTCAGGGCGCCCCGTGCCCTGACGAGCATGCCGTCTGCGGGTCTAAAGGCCAAGCGTGAGGAGCGACCTCTGAACATCACCGCCTGTATAGACGCGCCGCCGTCTTTGAGCGTGAAGTACGCGTGGCCGGATGATGCCGGACGCCAGTTCGAGATTTCTCCCTCTACTACCACCGAAGGCAGGGATTCCTCGAGGAGGTTCTTTACTATGCCGGTTAGCTCGCTAACCGTAAGCACGCGTGGCTCTGCCATACGCTCACTGTAGACCGACAGGGGCACGGCGCGCAAGCGAGACGCAGGAATCGGTGGCAAAACCCGCGATGATCGAGTATAACCATAGCAATGAGACGCTTCGTTCTGTCACTCTCGATACTGATGGTTCTGTCGGTTTCCGTGTTCCTCGTCGGCTGGGTGTCGCTTCGTGTACCCGCTGGCAGCTACGCCGTGTACAGCAGCAAGACCGGCGGGGTTGATACGCGGGTCGTGGCTCCGGGGGAATTCTGGTGGAACGCCGGCATGCTCCTGCCTACCAACGTCAGGCTCATCGTGCTGA
>JAFGUM010000139.1 GCA_016938515.1 Spirochaetales bacterium
GACAGGCTTTTGCCCAGTATGTCGACGTACGATATGCCGGCGAACGCGCCGCCCGTGGTAAATACCAGTAGCTCGGCGTAGATGACGGCGAGCGCGAATGGCACAGATACGCTGCCGATATACAGTATCGTGGCGGCTATGGCGAACAGGGACACGACGCGGAGCGATATGGCCGTAATCAGGTACGGCTTCTTCCTCGACTTGCCGAGGAGGAGCCCGGAAAAGAAGAGCTGCGACACGAGAGGCACCCCGGTCATGATGGCCGCCGCTATACCGACGTGAAGTTCCCTGCCGCCAATCTCGAGGATGAGCGCCGGGATAACCGTGTTTATCTCGGTAAAGGTAACGGTGATGGAAAGGAATACCGCGTGCCACAGGAAGGCACGGAGGTTGCGCCGCTCGTCATCCATACGCGTAACGAAAAAACGGGCACGCGTCGATCCCCTGTGCAGAGTCATCGCGTGCCCGCATGAGCATCATCAATCCTTCAGCGAAGCGAAGCGCTCGGCGGTAGCCTTCTGGTGGTCACGCAATCCGTCCAGCGAAAACTCCAGCTCCTTGCTCTTGGTAAGGAACAGGATATCGGTGTACAGCCGGAACCCGGCGCTCGCGTGCTCCGTGATCGCTTTGATGGTAGCGCTGGCAGATTCTGCGGGAATAGGCTTCTGCGCTTCCAAATACTTGAAGTCTCTGCGTCGGACGGCGCGCGGCATCTCCTGCCGGAGGTGGATGCGCGTATTCCTGCCCGCAAGCAGCGCTTCGACCGCGGCGAGGTCGGCTTTCTCAGACGCGAGGAGCTTTGACGTTTCCGCCTCGACGGCTGGAGCCAGAGAGCCGGCTGCCAGTACCGCCTCGAGCTGGGTTACCTGCTCCCGCTGGAACCCGAGGGCTATCTTGAGTACCTCGTCGATGGTGCTTAGCGTGTCATCGGGTTGCTTGCCCAGCCAGAAGTCTACGCCGAGTGCCGCCTGGTGGCCCGTCTCGATGCCCGTTATTGCGTCCGGACCCTTGATGATGTCTCCGGCGATGAACAGCCACGGCAGCGACGACTGGAAGAACTGGTCGACCTTCACGCGCCTGCCTGCCATTTCGAGTGATTCGGCAAAGGGTGCGAATACGTCGAACTCCGGCCCCTGTCCGATGGCCTCAATCACCTGGGCTGCGGCGTAGACCTCGATATCGTTCTTGTCGAACTCGGGGGCAAACATCTTCTGGTCGTTGAACACGCGTATACAGCGGCTGGTCTTGAGGCCGGTGATGCTGCCGTTCTCGACGATGATCTCTTCCGGGCCGCGTCCGGGGTGGAACACGATGCCTTCTTCTTCGCCTTCTACGATTTCCTCGTCGTCGGCGGGCATGATGTCGCGCGTCTCTAGGCTGGTAACGATGAGGCTCACCGTGCCGTACTTCTTCTTCTGCATGCGGGCAAGGCTGCGCGCTATATCCATGGCGACGTTGCCGCCGCCTATGACGACGATGTCCTTCTCTACCGGGAACTCGTCGCCGTTGGTGATGCGCGCGAGCAGGTCCACCGCCTGGAACACCATCGGGTGGTCGGTACCGGGGACGCGCGTGCTGCGGCCGCCGTGGAAGCCCGTGGCCATGATGACCGCGTCGTACTCGTCGCGCAGCTTCTCTACGGGGATATCCTTGCCTACGGTAACGTTGGTCTTGAGTTCCACGCCCAGTGACAGGATAAAGTCTATGTCCTTGTCTATCGACTCGTACGGCAGGCGGTACTCGGGCATGCCGTAGCGCATCATGCCGCCGGCCTTGGGGTACTTCTCGTACAGCGTAACGCCGTAACCCATCAGCACGAGGTAGTACGCCGCCGAGAGGCCCGCGGGGCCGCCGCCTACGATGGCGATTTTCTTGCCGCCCTGCTTCACCACGCTCTGGTTTACGAGAGTGTTCAGCTCAGAAGCGGGAATCTGGTCCATCGCGTAGCGCTTGAGCCAGCGTATGCTCACCGGGTCACCGCGCTGCCCGAGGCTGCACGCGGTTTCACACTTGTGCGTGCAGATGCGGCCGCAGACGTCGGGGAGGGGATTGGTTTTGTACATCTGGCGGCCCGCTTCTGTAGCGTCTTCTTTCCAGATGGCGTCGATGTACTCGGGGATGTTCATGTGCGCGGGGCAGGTCGCCGTGCACAGGCCGCACGAGACGCAGCGGCTTGCCTCTTTGACGGCTTGCTCTTTGGAAAAGCCCTTGACTATCTCGATGAACGAATCCCCGCGCTCCGCCGCCGAAAGTTCCTGCATGGTCACGCGTTCCAGATCGAGGAAGTTTATCTTCTCGTCAGCGTGCCAGCCTTGGGGGAAATCCTTCTCGTGGATGCCCTTTTCGTCTGGCAGTATGAAGAACGTGTCGGTATCCGGGCTGATATGCGTATACTCGCGCGTCATGGACAGCGAGTTTGTCGTGCACACGTCCACGCAGAGCCCGCACCAGCAGCAGCGGCCGTAGTCTATGGCGGGGCGGTACTGCGTCTTGCCTACCCCGACTTCCTTGCCTTTGACCGGCACCATGCGTATGGCGGCGTTGTCGCATATTTCGGCGCAGGTGCCGCACCCGATGCACTTGTCCAGGTCGTTGACGTGGAAGCCGCGGTAGCGCTCGGCTGCCGGCCTGTAGTGGCGGGGCACGTCGAGCGTGTCCGGCTTCTCGGCCAGGTTTTTAAGCGCGGTAAAGGGCCTCAGAATGCTTCCTATCTTGTCGATAGCCATCGATTTCTCCTATCGGTCCACTTCGGGTGGGCAGGCGTCCAGGCTGAACATGATCTGTGACGCGTCCTCGATGCGGGCGCCCGCGAGCATGTTCTCGAGAATGTGCACGCCGTGGGTGACGCTGGCCCCTCTGACGTGGACGCGGTACGGCCGGACGCCGCCGTCGGACACCATGTAGTACGCGTATTCGCCCTTGCTGCTCTCGGTTCTCACGTAGGCGTCGCCGGCGGGCACCCGCCACTTGAGGGGGTTGGGCTGCTTGTTCCAGACCGGCCCCTCGGGGATCTTGTCCAGCACCTGGCGGACGATGCGAATCGACTCGGCGATTTCTCGCCTGCGGACGATGAGGCGACTGTAGGCATCGCTGTCCGCCGCGGTGGGAACGTCGAACTCGAGCTCCTCGTACACTTCGTACGGGTCGTCTTTTCGCACGTCGTGGGCAAAGCCGGCGGCCCTCAGGTTCGGGCCGGTGGCGCCCCAGGCGATGGCCTTGTCTACCGGCAGGATGCCGGTGCCTACCGCGCGGTTGAGCAGTATCTTGTTGTTGAAGAACAGGTCGTCGTACTCGGAAAGCCTCGACTCCACGTAGTCCATCACGTCGCGTACGCGGTTCTTGAAACCGTCCGGCAGGTCGCGCCGCACGCCGCCCGGCATGTTGAAGATGTGGTACACACGCCCGCCAGTCAGCTCTTCGAAGAGGTCCAGTACGCGGTCGCGGTCGGAGATGCTCCAGTTGGGCATCGTGTACAGGCCGATGGTGCCAGCGTGGCCGCCGAACGTAAAGAGGTGGCTCGCGATGCGGCTCAGCTCCAGCACCAGCACGCGTATGAACTGCGCGCGGCGCGGTACTTCGATGCCGCCAATGGCTTCTATGGCGCGTGCGTAGTTCTCCTCGTTGGGGTCGGGATCGGGCACGCAGATGCGGCAGACGATGGCTATGTTCTGGATGAACAGCCGCTCTTCCATTAATTTCTCAAAACCGCGATGAAGGAAACCCGCCTCGGTCTTGGCCTTCTGGATGATGTCGCCTTCAATTGACAGCTTGAGAGCGAAGTTGCCTTCGATGCCGGGGTGGTTGGGCCCGATAAACATGTTGTATTCACGGTTTTCCGGGGCGTTGGCGCCCGGCATGATGGCTTTGCCGTCGTTTATAGTCACGATGTCGCTCATGCCTGGCCTCCGTTCTGGCCACCACTGTAGTAGCCGCCGTCTATCATCTCGTCCCAGCTCGGTTCGTAGTTCTTGTACGTAAAGTGGTCGTGGGCAAAGTCGCGGCTCACGAAGTCCTTGCGCATCGGGGGCGGCCCCTTCCAGTCGGTAAGTATGTACTTCTCGAGGTCCTCGTTGCCCAGGAACTCGACGCCGAACATCTCGTGGATGTCACGCTCGAAGAACGACGCGGGCTGCCACAGGTCGGTGAGCGTCGCCATGGTGGCGGTATCGCGCGGAATGCGTACGTGCGCCGAGACCAGGCAGTTGTCGCGGTAGCTCCAGAAGTGGTAGACGAGTTCAAACTCGCCGTCGGCGAGCCAGTCTACGCAGCTGATGGCCGACAGATGCTCGAAGCCGACGCGCATCCTCAACGCGGCGGCAAAACCGTGCAGCGCCGCCGCTTCCACGCGGCCTTCCACGCGGCGGGGCGCCTTGACGGCGAAACCCGATTCGCCGCCAAGCTCGGCGATAGCCGCTACGATGGCGCTGGCGCTTCGCTTCTCGCCCCGCGCGGCTTCCGGGCGGCCGGTGGGTACGGTGTACGTTCCGCTCATTTGGTCACCTCCACGAAGCCGTAGTACTGGGCGTCGTCGGCGATGCTGCGGTGAGTCTCGATGTCGCCGAAGGTATGCTCCTGGTTTTTACGGTAGAACTCATAGTTTTCGTAGTAGTCCTTCCAGCTGTTGGCCTCGCCCCTGTCGATGCGGTCGATGAGGGAGTTGAAGCCCGAGATGATGGCTTCAGGGCGCGGCATGCATCCTGCCAGGTACAGCTCCACGGGCAGGTAGCGGTCGAGGCTCTTCATGGTCGCGTAGCTGTTCCAGTACATGCCGCCGTTGATGGTACAACTGCCAAAGCCGACGACGTACTTGGGCGCCTGCATCTGCTCGTAAATCAGGATGACGCGCTTGAGCGTCTTTACGCTCAGGTAACCCGTGATGAGGAGAATGTCAGCCTGCCTCGGCGTTACCATTGGCATGATACCAAAGCGCTCCATGTCGAAGCGGCTGGTCATGGTAGGCGGTAACTCCACGGCGCCGCAGCCGGTACAGTAGTGCAGCATCCACAGGCTCCGCTTTTTGAGGCTCGCGAGCACCGTTTCCCAGGCACTTCTCTGGGTAAGCTCCTTGTCAGACATGTTCACCAGCCTCCCTTACATTCCATTTGCCATGATCATGACGACGCCCAGCGCCGCCAATGGCAGCGGCAGCTTCCAGAAGAAGCGCAGCGCGCCGTCCGTCTTGAATCGGCCGTACACCGCGTTGACGACGAGGACGAGCGTAAAGAGCACGAACAGCTTGACCACGTATTCCACCCAGCTCTGCGCACCGCCAAGGAAGAGGTTCATGAAGATGGTAAGCTCCATCGGCAGGGCTATGAGGTGCTGGATGAACATCATGCCCAGGTACTTGCCGCCCATCTCCGTCATCGGGCCAGTGGCTATCTCGTGAGGCGCGATGATTACTTCAAACGGCTTTTCGTTGAGCATGCCCTGCAGCGCGAACAGCGCGGCTATGCCCAGGAGCGGCTCGGCGAAGATTCCCCAGGTAGCCGGCCCCCCGGCTTGCTGCAGCTTCATCAGTTCGTACATGCTCGTCGTGCCATGTTTCATCGCGAAGCCGATAAAGGTCATTACGAGCGTTATCTCGTAGCCCGCGAGCATCTGCAACGCGCGCGAAATGCCTATGGAGCCGTTGGGGTTGGCCGTCTGCCCGACGCCGAGAGCCATGCCCAGTGGCGGCACGAGCAAGAGATACATGACGACGATATAGTCCCCAAACTGGCTAAAGTAGTGAAAGCCCGGTACCGGAACGAAGTACATCGTCATCAAGGTACCGCCGACGAGCATCATCATCGCCACGTCGTGCATATAGCCGTGGCTTATGTTCGTCTGCTTGGTCATCAGCTTGATCACGTCGAACAGAGGCTGAATCCAGGTGGGACCGACGCGGCGCTGTACCCTCGCGGTGAGCTTTCTACCGTAGCCGCCGAGCAGTACTCCGAGGAAAAAGCTTACGAAGGGGTAGGCTATGATCCAGACTATGAGGCCGATACCGGAGTTCATAGAACCTCCTTGAGGAACGCCAGCGCTATGATGACGGCAGCCACGTAGTAGGCCGCGTAGGTGTTGATCTGACCGGTAAAGAACCGGCGGATGTATTCTCCCACCGTAGCAACGAGGCGGCCGAGATTGCGCTCGGTGCTCTGTACGGGGGCGGCGTGATACAGCTTTTCAAAGATGTGGTCAAAGGCGCTGTAGAAGTTGTAGTTGAAGTTGTACGGCACGTCCTTGTTGAGGAAGTGTCCCGCCGCGTAGTTGTCGTACTGCGACACGATGCGGCGCTTGCCGCCCATAAAGAAGATAACGGCTCCGACGATGAAGGTGAGGGTGAAGACGAGCGTTATTACCATCATGTTGAGGTCGCCGGCTTCCTGTGCCACGCCGCCGAGCGTGTAGGCTATGGGCGCTATGCCCAGCTCCACCTGTATCCTGGCTATCCACTGCAGGATGGTGCCGGGAAAGACGCCGGTTGCGAAGACGACGGCCATCAGTACCCAAATGGGCAGCTGCATTACCCAGCCAACTTCCCGTACCTCGTTGTAGCGCTCGGGTAGCTGGCCTAGGAAGGTGTTGTGTATCAGCTTGTACACCGACATGATCGTGCCAACCGTCGCGATGAAGGCCGCCAGCGCGACGAAGGGGTAGCCGCCCAGGATCAGCGAGCGGTAGATGAACCACTTGGACACGAACCCGTTCATCGGCGGGATGCCGGCCAAGCCTATGATGCCGAACAGCATGCCCAGGAAGGCCACCGGCTGCCTTGTTATGAGGCCGCCCAGCTTGTTCAGGTTGGTCGTGCCGGTGCGGTACTCAACCGCGGCGATGCTGAAGATGATCAGCGCCACGTAGGTCATATAATTGAAAATGTGCATCAGTCCGCCGGCTGTGCCGAGCGTCGAGGCGGTTGCCAGACCCAGCAGCATGTAGCCGCCCTGTCCTATCGAGTGCCAGGTAAGCAGGCGCTTGGCGTCATGCTGGAACAGCGCCGTATAGGTAGGTAGCACCGCGGTAAGAGCCGCGAGCACGAGCAGCAGCGTGCGCAGGTTCAGGTGGGCCGAGATTCCTATGCGGTCGATCACGTCGAGGCCGAACACGTTGAACACGAACAGGATCAGTCCGAACAGGCCCATGCGCGTGGAAATGCTGGACAGGTACGCGGTCATCGTCGTTTCTGACGATGCGTACGCCGATGGCAGCCATCCGTGGGTCGGGTACACAGCCGCTTCTATGAGGAAGGGCACGAGTACGAGTACGATCGCGGTGATGATCACGCCCAGGTCGGCACCGGCCACAAATTTGGTTATGACGGCAAACTCGAAGCTGCCGCTGGCCGTGCGCAGGAACACCACGCCACCGAGCAGAATCATGCCGGCGCTTATGGCGTACACGAGGTAGCCCTGGGCGGCTTTGCGCGATTCATCCCGGCCTTGCTGCATCACGAGGTAGGTAGCCCAGCTCATGATCTCCCACATGATGAAGAAGGAGAGCAGGTCGCGCGACATCACGAGGCCTATCATGCCGAAGACCTTGGCGAACAGCCACGCGTAGTACATGGGATAGTCGTCGGCGTAGCGAAGCGAACCGAGGGTGAATACCGTCGTGAGCGCGGTAATGCCGGCGATAAGCAGCACGAACCACCACGAGAGGTCGGTAAGGCCGTAGGTAAGCACCGAACCGAATACCGTTGGCCCTTCGTACAGCGTTCCTATCTCGGCTCCGGCCAGCGCGGCTACCGCCGCTATCGCCGCGAACCCGAGCATCGCCCAGGTCTTGACGATGGCGGGGCTGCGCTTGACCGTGCCCTGCAACAGGAACGCGACGCCAAATCCGACGAGCGGAAGAAGCAACAATGCTTGTGTATACATCATACCTTCCTATCAGAGCAGGGACGCTAGCCCGTCGGCCATGGGGCCGATCATCTGCGACAAGGTCGGCAGGAGCAGGGCTCCAAACACGACCAGAGCGGTAAACAGCGCTACCGCGGCGAGGGCTGGCCAGTCCATATCGGCTCGCGCTGGGGAGCCAGACGCCGCGGGTGCGAACAGGACGCGCAGCACGCGGAACAGGTACACGGTTTCGAGCACGGTGCCGAACAGGATTACCGCGACACCGAGCCACGCCGTAAAGCCACCCGCGGCGCCAGCGGCTGACAGCACCTGGAACTTGGTAAAGAAGCCGAGCAGTGGCGGCGCTCCCACGAGGGAAAGCGCGGCGAAGCCGAACAGGGCGGCCGACACGGGCATACGGTGGCCAAGGCCAGCGTAGTCGGCTATCAGCCTGCTGCCAGTGCGCACAATAAAGTAGCCGGCTATGAGGAACAGCGCGGATTTGGCCCCGGCGTGCATCAGCAGATGTTGCAGGCCAGCCTGCGCACCCGCCTGCGTTCCCAGGGAGAACGCGAACAGCATGATGCCTATCTGGCTGATGCTGGAGTACGCCAGCATGCGCTTGAGGTCTTTCTGCCCGAAGGCGGCCATCTCTCCCACTATAACGCCCGCTATCGCGACTACCCGCACGAGCGGCAGCGTGTCTACCGCGGCGAAGGCCGTGTTGAGCACGCGGAAAGCAACCACGAGCGCTAGCTCAATGACGAAACCGGACAGGATGGCGCTGATGGAACTAGGTGCGGACGAGTGCGCGTCGGGTAGCCAGGTGTTTACCGGGAATATCGCGGCTTCAACGCCTACGCCGAACAGGAAGGTTACCGCCGCGAAGGCTACGTAGCCCCTTGGGGCCGTGGCCAGAGCCGTGGCTACGTCTGCCATGGCCAGGCTGCCGGCGACCCTGTACACCAGCGCTATCGACACGAGCAGGAACGTAGAGCCAATGGAACCGAGCACCATGTACTTGAATGATGCTTCCAGTGCCGCTCCATCCTGCTCCCACGATACGAGAATGTACGATGAGATACAGAGAATCTCGAAGAACACGAACAGGTTGAAGATGTCTCTGGTTAGCACGAGTCCGAACGCCGACGTCAGCAGAATCATGACTACGGTGTAGTAGCGAACTTCGTGATGGCCTTTCTTCATATATGAAGAGGAGTACAGTACGACGAGGGCTGCGCTGACAGCCACTAGAATGGCCATGCCAGCGCCGAGCGCGTCGATGCTCAGCGGAATGCCAAGCGGCGCTGGGATGGATGCTACCAGAATGGGCTGGGCTGCTCCCAGCGTGTAGGGTAGCCACGACAGGCCGAGCCAAGCCAGCCCGATGGGAACGAGCAGCGATAGCCCCAGGGCTATGACGCGGCTGTTGAACAGTATCATGATGAAGGCCGCTGACAGGGGCGCGATTATAAAGAGCATCGGGCTTACCATTTGAGCCCCCTTAGCCTGGATGCGTCCACGGTGCCGTGGTGCGCGTATATGCGCATCACCAGGGTAAGCATCAGCGCTGTTACGCCAAAGCCTATTACTATGGCCGTAAGGACGAGTGCCTGCGGCACGGGGTCGACCATCGTGCCAGCTGACTGGCCCGCGGCAAAAATGGGTACCCGGCCGCCTTCGACGTAGCCGATCGTTACCAGGAGCAGGTTGATGCCCACGTCGGCAATATTGAGCCCGATGACGACGCGGATCAGGTTGCGCTGGCTCAGCACCGCGTACAGGCCTATGACTATCAGCGCAAACGACGTTATATACAGAATCTGGGCTGTGCTGATCATGAGCGCCCCTCTTCCTTTCCTGATTCGTGACCTGGAGCCTCGGTCAGAACCGATACGACGGTAGTCAGCTCGCTGGCTACCTTTATGCCCACCATCGCGTAGATGAAGGGTATAAAGCCAGCGCTCAGCAGCGTCAGGTATTCACCTTTGGGCAGCGTGTTGGTGAGGAACGACAGTTCACTACCCAGGAAGCCAAGCGCTCCCAGGCCTATGAAGCCCAGTCCCGCGGCTCCCTCGAGAATTGACAGCAGGCGGTGCGGCATGCGCGCGCTCTGGCCCGTAAGAATGAGAATAAAGACAGCCGTGGCGATAAGGACGCCGCCGGGGAAGCCGCCACCGGGGGACAGGTGGCCGTGGGCGACTATATACACGCCTACGAGCACTATAAACGGCATGAGGAGCCGTCCGCCGTACTGCAGGATAAAGCCGCCATCATCGTCCGCGAACATGGAACGGAATACGTCGTCGCGGAAGCCCGACGCCAGTATCGCGACGCCGAGGGCGCTGACGAACAGCACTGTTACCTCTCCCAGAGTATCGAGACCGCGGTACTGCACGACGATGGCCGTAACAACGTTGGCCGAGCCGCTCGTAGTTCTGGAATCTTCAATTATTGCCGCGCCAACAGAATCGAGAGCGGTCGGTGTGGTCGCGTTGAAGAGCCCGGGCACCAGCGAAACCAGGTAGAGTACGAAGCCGCCCATGAGCAACAATCCGGTAAGTTTACGCACGCGGCACCTCCAGCGTTGAGCGGGTCACAGCGCTGCTCTCGTCCGCGGCGTTTTTTGGCGCGTCGTCATCGGCGCACGCGGCGTTGCGCGTGCGGTACAGCGCCAGAACGAATACTACGGTGGTAAGCGCGGAGCCTATGGCTGCTTCGGTGATGGCCACGTCCGGCGCGGCCACCAGTACGAAGAGCAGCGCCGCGAACAGGCTGAGCGTAGACAGGATGATGACAGCTGAAGCCAGCGAACGGCTGAACACCGCGGCCAGCGCCATCAACACCAGCAGCACGCTGATGGCCAGAACTATCCAGGTGGTCATTCCGCGGCCTCCTTGCTTTTGAGGTCGTCGCGTACGCTCACGGGAGCCAGTGGGATACCCGCTTTATACGCGCTACGCGCTATGGTGCTTGACGAGATGGGGTTGGCCAGCGCTATGAAGACTATGACCAGCACTGCTTTGGTCGCCAGACCCGGAGCCAGGAACGCGCTGCCGAGCAGTACGCTCATCGCGCCGAGGGTCGTTGCCTTGGTACCGGCTTGCAGCCTGTTGTATACGTCTGGCATGCGCAGCAGCCCGAGGCCGCCGAGTACGAGGAAGGCGCTGCCCAGAAGGACAAGAACGTTGCCCGCTATGGTCATTTCATCACCCCCATGAGGAACCTGGCTATCATGACCACGCCAATGAAGCCCAGGATAACGTTGACTATGGCTACATCCATAAAGAAGGAACTGTCCGCCATAACGCTGTAGACGGCCAGAAACGCCGTTGAGACGATAGCCAGCACATCAGAGGCTACCAGGCGGTCGAACGACGTTGGCCCCCGCAGCAGACGCACTATGGTCAGCAGGGCGGCCAGCCCGATGAGCGCGAGCGATATGGTCATGATCATTCCATGACCTCCTTGAGCGTGTTTTCAAACCCGCTGACTATGGCTTTTGTCGCCGCGTCCGCGTCCTGCCCCTGCACGTCTATCCAGTGGATAAACATGCGGTCATCGCGTACGTCGAGCGTCAGTGTGCCGGGGGTCAGCGTGATGGAGTTTGCCAGCATCAACTTGCCCAGCGAAGAGCGCATACCCGTTCTAACCTCAACGATGCCAGGCCGTATCGGCAACGAGGGGCGTAGCACGCGCGAAGCGACGTCGAGGTTCGCCTTGACCAATTCCCGCAGGAAAATAAAGAAATAGGCTATCGCCGAAACGATGGCCCTGGGCGTAAACCGTATGCCGGCAAATACACCCCACAGGTTACGAACCGCCAGTGCGACGATCGCTACCGCCAATCCACCGATCAGAAGCTCATCGGAACTGGTACTCGCGGTTACGAGAACCCATACGATGGCTAGCGAAACGATGAGATACGGTAATCCGCTTCTCGGTTTCATGGTGCCTCCATATATCATACGAATATCGATATATATTAAACTTAATATGACAATAGATCATTTTTTCAATTCTGTAAACGGGCAAAAAATATTAATAAGAAATGCGAGAAACCGCGTAGCCAGTTGACAAGCCCGCAACTTTTTACACTGGCTCAATGCCCTTTCAAGGACAGCTGCTCCTCTACGGCAGCAAAAAAGAGCACCCCAGGATTCCTGTGCAAATGCCGGAATCGTGGGGTGCGGGAGCTTACTCCGAGGCTCCGCCGTAGGTCTTCATATAGTGGAACCGCTCCAGGGCACCGCGATTGTCCCCCGCGTTGGCCGCGAGCATCCCCCTGAAATCGTCCAGGGTGGAGTAGCCGTGTGCGTCCATCCATGTGGTTAGTTCGGCGTTCATCTCCGTGATGCGCTTGACGCCGTGCCGGTACAGAGCGCTTACAACCTCAACCGCGGGGGAACCCGCCAAGAGCATTTTGATGACACCCTGGCCATCGTGAATGCCGGATGACCCAATGAGGGGCAGAGCCGTTTTTCCGGACAGCAGCGAGACCCAGCGTAGCGGTAGTGTATACTCGCCAGGTTGGCTGAAAATGTCCGCGGATCGTACCGACAGCTTCTCGGTGTCGATGTCGGGGGAATAGTACCGGTTGAAC
>JAFGUM010000140.1 GCA_016938515.1 Spirochaetales bacterium
ACCCATACGATGCGTCCGTCTTTGTGCCGCATCCTGCCTTCAAACTCATAGTATTCGGCTTCTCCCGAAAAATGGCTGGAAAGCAGGGTGTTGGAAGACTCCAGGTCTTCGGGTACGATAAGGTTTCTCCAGGTTTCGATGCTGGTTGGCTCGAGTTCGGCCAGGGTATAGCCTAGCATCGAAGCCCAGCGACTGTTGAATGTAGTCTGTCCGGATTGAATATCCCATTCCCACGTCCCTAGCCGCGTACTGTCGATGATGTTTCGCAGGCGTCTGCGCTGCGCATCGAGTCTGTCCCGAAGGTGTATCTGCTCGCTGATATCCATCATCACCGTTAAATTCTGTCTCGTGCCCTGGTTGTCAATGATGCCTCCGGAGAACAGGCCGTGCAGCTTTCTGCCGTCCTTGCGGCGCACTTCCGCTTCAGCGTTTACGATGCGGCCTTCCTGTTCCAGTTTTCGTCCAAGGTACTCGCGTTGTGTCCTGTTCGGGAATATATCCAGTTCGAGGCTGGTATGCCCGATGACCTCCGTTCGCGAAAAACCGAGTTTCTCGAGGAACGCGGTGTTGACATCGGTAAAGCAGCGATCCCCGGTGTTCGAAATGGCCATGGGCATGGGGTTTTCATTGAAGAGCCGCGCGAACATCTGCAGCTGGGCTTCGTGTTCGCTAAGGTCCTTGCTGACGCCGTACATGCATTCCTGGCCGTTCCATTGCCCGAACCACACCCGGGTTTCAACTGACACTCTGGACTTGTCCTTGCGGGCCAATTCCAGGGGGCAGGTATCCCGTTCGCGCCGTATCATTTCCTGGATGATGCGCGCCGCTTCTTCCCTGCGGTCTTCCGGGTGCATTTCGAGGATCGGCATTCCCACGAGCTCTTCTGGCGAGTACCCCAAAACGCGGCTGACGGCGGCGTTGGCGTATACGATCGATCCTGACGGATTCGCTACGACTATCACGTCGTCGATAGTATCGAACAAGCGTTTGAAATTGGCTTCCGATTCGGATAGGTGCTTCTTTTCGTAATCCCGTTCCAGGACGGTAGACAGAAACCCGGAAACAGCCTGCAGTATCGGAAGTTCTTCAACATCCCATCCCCGGCTCGTTCCGCACTGGTCGAAGCCCATGAAACCAGCGATCCTGTTCTCGATGTACAGTGGTATCACCAGAATGGAGACGATGCCTTGCGCCTGGAGCACCGTAGCGACATCGACTGGAAGCATACCCACGTCCCTGGCGATGATGTGTCCATCCTGTTCCAGCATCTTGCGCCACGAGGGTACAATAGAATATTCAAAACCCTGGAGCTCGTCGTGCTGTGGCGCTATGCCATCGGAGCACCACTCGTTCGTGTTGTCGGTGACGGTATTCCCCGGTCTGTCGAGGAAAACATATGTCCGCGACAGGTTGAGGTGGCTCCCGATTATCCGTAGCACATGATTTATGCGATCCTCCAGCGAACCGTGCTTTACGAGGCTCAGTGCGACAGCGGCGAGCAACTCTGAACTCTGCATGCGAAGCTCCTCTCCTACGCGTGACTTCACTGATGCTGTGGTACATCAGGTTGTATAGTCTAGAGTGTGCGCGGGATGAAAACAACGGATCGTTCGCGCCAGGACAAAATCCAGGGGCAGGGTTCTTGGCGGCGCGCTCAGAAGCGCTGCGGGCTACGCCCATTCCGCACGCAGGGGCTTGGCCTTGCCGGATGCGGGAGAATGGTGCACCGGGAGAGTATCTGGTCGCGTGAAAAATGGCATATCGTCGTCCTTACCTATACATGAGAGCCTTGATCGTAGTATCTTGTATCTTCTGCCCGTCTCGCGAGAGGGGCTCTGTTGTTGCCATTCCGTCGCGCTTCGAAGCGAGCGCCGGCACCCGAGAGGATCCATATCATGACCAACCCAACCGCCGAGTTGCTTGCCCCGGCGGGCAATCCTGAGGCGCTCGACGCCGCCATCGGCGAAGGCGCCGATGCTGTGTACCTCGGGCTCAAGACCTTCAACGCGCGCATGCGCACGAGCAATTTTGCGTACAGCCAGTTTGAGGCGGCCACAGAGTCGCTGCACAAAATAGGCAAGAGGCTGTACGTCACCGTCAATACAGTCTTTGAGCAGCGCGAAGCCGACCGTATGTTCCAGCTGCTCCAGTACCTGGAGAGGGTGGGGCCGGATGGCATAATCGTGCAGGACTTCGGCGTCGTGAAGATGGCCGCAGACCACTTTCCCCGGCTCAAATTGCACGCGTCCACGCAGATGAACGTCGGCTCGGCCGCCGGGGCAAACTTTCTGTCCAGAGCGGGCTTCAAGCGAGTCGTGCTGTCGCGCGAGTTGTCGCTTGAGGAAATAAAGGCGGTGCGCGCCGAGACCAACGTCGAACTGGAAACATTTGTTCACGGCGCGTTGTGCATCAGCGCGTCCGGGGTGTGCCTGTTTTCGAGCTACCTGGGCGGTCGCTCCGCAAACAGGGGCGCGTGCACGCAGGCGTGCCGTCGCCTATATTCTGACGAGAGCCGCGACGGCTACTTTTTTAGCCCTGATGATCTGCAGCTCGTAGAAAAAGTACCTGACCTCGTGGAAGCTGGTGTCGAGACCTTCAAAATAGAAGGCCGCATGAAGAGCGCCGAGTACGTGGGTACGGTCGTTGCCGCGTACCGGTACATGCTGGACAACTGGCGCTTCGACCGCGAGCGCGCCACCGCCAAGGCCTTGTCGATGCTGCAGAGCGATTTTGCCAGGCGCAAGACAACGTTCTGGTTCGACGGCACCGCCGCGCCGGACTATATCCGGCCTGATCAGGCTGGAGGTACCGGCATTGCTCTTGGGCCGGTCAAGGTAGTGCGGGTGTTTGACGACAAGCGCTGGCTCCTGGTTCGCAGCTTCGAAGGCGTAGCCGAGGGTGACTCGATACGCATACACGGGCACAAGGACTCAGGACGGAGCACCGCGCGGGTGCGCGGCGTCATGGAGAAGCCCGAGGGGTTGTTCCTGCAGGTCGATGGCGACTTTGGACCCAATGACGACGTGTATCTCGTGCAGACCAAGTCGATGTCACGCCGCTACAAGCCGGTACTTCCCCAGTCGCTGGCTACGTACCACGCGTTTCCGAGCTATGACTCGGCGCCCAGGCCCGAGTTTCCCGCGATTCCCAAAGAGCGGCTAGCCGCGCTGCCCGACGGCTTGTACGCTATGGTAAGCCGCGTGCAGGATCTGCACACGATACTTACCGACCGGCCGGAGAAGGCGATACTCCGCCTGTCTCGCAAGAACGCCGAACTGCTGCGACGGCACGAGAAGGAAACACCGTTCAAACGCGACTCGCTGATCCTGTGGCTGGAGCCGTACTTCCCGCAGGGAGACGCCGCGTGGCTGGCAGAGGAGCTTGACTACTGGACGGGCAAAGGACAGCGCATCTTCGTTGCCAACAACCTGGGCCACCTGGCGCTGCTCAAAGGGCGCAACGTAGCGGTGATAGCGGGCCCATGGCTGTACGCCTTCAACTCGTGGGCAGCGGCCTTCCTGCTGGGCAACGGCGCAGACTTTTTAATACCGCCGCTTGAAATTTCAAAACAGGCTTTTGGCAAGCTCGCGGAAACGGTTCCAGGCAAGAGCTTCTTTCCGACGGTGTTCGCGTATCCCCAGCTGTTTACGATACGCTCTGACCTCGGCGACCTGTTCGACCTGCGTTTTCTACGGGATCGCGATGGTGACGAATACGAACTCGTCTCGTCCCCAGACGGCTCGGTCGTCATACCGATAAAACCGTTCTCGCTCGTGGATCGTATCCCCTACCTCAAGAAGGACGGCGCGTCAAAATTCATACTTGATTTCAGCTTTATCGACCTCAAGAAGCAGGTGTACAGGCGCGTCGTG
>JAFGUM010000141.1 GCA_016938515.1 Spirochaetales bacterium
CGAACAGGGATCTACCAAGGCGGACGTGTCCAGGGCTCTCTCTGGGTCGATTCCAGCGGGTGGCCTGCTCGTGTGCGGCGCGGAGGCCGACTCGCCGGAACTGCGCGAGGCTGTAACACGGGTCGGAGCCCGCCTGCGCGTGGCTTCACCCAGCCTGCCGGGTGAAGCGCTCACCTTGGCAAAACGCCTGTCCTATGAAGAATTTGATGAAAATCTGGCAGTGGCTCTTGAGGTCTGTGATGACATCGGGCTCGACCGATCGCTGGCCCTACTTTCGATGGCAGGCGTTGTACCGGATTTTGGCGCGCTGCGTACCTGGTCGTGGATTGACGATGAGCTTGGCGTTCCCGTGAGCTTTACCAACGCCTTTGCGGCCAACGACGTGGAATCGAGCCTTATCGTGCTGGACAGGGTTACCAAGGATCATGTAGCCGGCGCCGATAAAGTAGCCCGGGTTCCAATCGTCGGCGTGCTCAACCTGCGTGCCGACAGGGGCGAGCGCACGCTCCAGTGGCTGCGCGCTTTTCGTGGCGGCCTCGTATGCGCCCTGGACGAGGTCCGCGTCGTCGGCACGCACGCCCGGATACTGGAACGCCGGCTGAGCGGCAGCACCGTGCGGTGTGTCGCCGAGCACAGCCGTAACCCCGCCGCGCTTATCCGTGGTCTGCTGGCGTGTTACCCGGCCGGAGTCAGGATCGTAGGCCTGGGCAACATCGCGGGGGCAGGCGGGGCCATAGTCGAATGGTGCGCCGCGCGGGGTACATACGATGCTGGCTGAGCCCTTGCTGATAGGCCTTCTCGTATCGATGGCCTTCAATGAACTAACCGGATTGTCACCCGGCGGTATCGTCGTGCCGGGAATCCTCGCGCTCTACCTGCTGGAACCCCTGCGCCTCGTTGGCACGCTCATCGTGTGCCTCGCGAGCCTTGGGGTATACTCTCTGCTGTCGCGCTGGCTCATCCTGTTCGGGCGGCGCCGGTTTTTTGTGCTGGCGAGCACCGCGGGTATACTGGCCGCGCTTACCGGCCTGGTAGCGCCTGCGCTGTTCCCGGCAGCGCCGGATTTGAGGGCTGTCAGCTTCATCGTGCCGGGCCTGCTGGCTAATACCTGCCAGAAGCAGGGCATCGTGCCCACCATGGCGGCTACGACCGTGGCCGTGGCTATAGTCGCGCTAGTCGTAAAGCTGCTCGCGACGATGGGGTTGGCCGGATGAGCCGGTCGAAAATGACCCTGCTCCTTCTCGCCGCGGCCGTGAGCCTCGCGGTGATCGTCGTGGAAAGCAGGCTCGTGCCGTATAGCCGCGCTCCTCAGTATGGCGAGATGGTCGAAGCCGCCGCTGCGATGAGGGCGGCTACGCGGGCGGTTGGAGAGCGCAGGCTGGCGCTGGGTCTGGGTATCGACCCTGTAACAGACCCGAACGGAACGGGCTTCATAGGCGTTGAGTACTCCGGCATGACCACCTCGCTCGGTGAGCTCGCCGCCAAGCGGACGACTACG
>JAFGUM010000142.1 GCA_016938515.1 Spirochaetales bacterium
TGCAGAGCCAAAATCACCGTGGACAATCGCAAAGAGCCTACGCCCCAAACATTTTTTTGGCAACTGATTTTTTTTCTTTCATTATTTCGCTCAGATTTAGACTGTTTTGGGGTTTGACAAGCTCGAAAAAGACGGTAACAATGCTCGGTACCCGGATTCCCGGGATCAGAGACACGCCATGCTCAAGACCGACTATATCGACGTCGCACGGGGACGGACGCCCGCGGATCTCAACCTTACCGACTGCCGTGTCGTGGATTTTTTCCGCGATCGCGTCATCGAAGGGGCCGTGGTGTCTCTGTACAAGGGATATATAGTCGGCGTCAACGACGGCCTTGAAGCCAGGCGCACGATGAGCCTCGAGGGTAGCTACCTGTGCCCCGGGCTCGTTGATTCTCACGTGCACATAGAGTCGAGCCTGCTATCGCCGGTAGAGTACGCGCGAATGGTAACACCGCGCGGCACCACGGCAGTCGTAGCTGACCCCCACGAAATTGCCAATGTACTCGGGCACGACGGCATCAACTGGATGCTGCGCGCGTCCGACGGCATACCGCTGGACGTGTACCTGATGGTGCCGTCGTGCGTTCCAGCGACGCACTTCGACACGGCGGGGGCATCGTTGTTCGCCTCGGACCTGTCCCGTTTCGCGCGTGAAGACAGTGTACTTGGCCTGGGCGAGGTGATGAACTACCCAGGCGTCCTCGCCGGCGATCCGCGTATGCTCGACAAGCTGTCTTTATTCTGGGAAGCGGGCAAGGCCATAGACGGCCACGCGCCAGGGCTCTCAGGCCGGGATCTGTCCGCCTACGCTCTGTCTGGCATACGAAGCGATCACGAAGCCACCACGCCCGCGGAAGCCCTCGAAAAGCTGGACAAGGGTATGTGGATAATGGCGCGCATGGGTTCCAGCGCGCGCGACCTGGAGAACCTTATTCCAGCGATGGATCACGAGACCGTGCGCCGCATGATGCTCTGCACCGACGACAGACACCCCAACGATATAGCCACCGAAGGGCACATAGACGCGGCGATACGCTCGCTCGTCGCCGGAGGCGTACCCTTCCTGGACGCGCTGCGGATGGCCAGCCACAATTCGGCGCAGTACTACGGTCTGCGGCGCTCGGGCGCCATAGCCCCCGGCTACCGCGCCGACCTCGTCGCCTTCACCAACCCGGAAGCCTTCAGCGCCCGGCTTGTGTTCAAAGCCGGCCTGCTGGTAGCCGAGGATGGAAAGCCGACGGGCGGTTACGCCGAGGCGGGCGGTTCTGTGGTGGCGCCCCCTCTCAGGGATTCTGTAAACATCAAGTGGATCGAGCAGAAGGATTTCCTCATACCGGATGAAGGCGGCGACGCCCGGGTCATCGAGTCGTCTCCTGGTTCCATCATCACGGGCGCGTCGTTTGCCAGGCCAGCCGTTGTAAATGGCTACTGCGTGTCCGACACCGCCCGCGATATCGTAAAGATATTCGTCATAGAGCGCCATACGGGTTCTGGCAGCATTGGCAAGGGCTTTATCCGCGGCCTCAAGCTCAGGAGAGGCGCCATTGGCTCTACGGTGAGCCACGATTCCCACAACATGATAATCGCGGGCGTTGACGACGTGTCTATATTCAAGGCCGCGCGGCGGCTCAACGCGATGAAGGGCGGGTACGTCATAACCGATGGTGAAGACGTGCTCGCTGAACTGGCCCTGCCCGTAGCGGGGCTTATGAGCGACAGGCCGGCTGACGAAGTAATAGCCAGACTCGCCGCCTTTGAAGAATTTTTCAGGATGGAGGGCATGCCGGGAGCCTCACCCCTCATGACCCTCTCGTTCATGGCCCTGCCGGTAATACCGTCTCTCAAGATTACCGACAAGGGCCTCGTCGACGTTGACGCGTTCGAACAGGTATCACTCTTCAGAATGAATTGACACGGTCAGGCCGTACCCGGCGGCGCCCCCGGTACCCCACCCAGCTGTGTGAGTCCAGACTCCTCTACGTTGCGAACGCTCCTCATCACCACTACACTTGTCTCAAACGAAAAATTGCTGTAGCGGAGCCTGGCCCGTCAGGAAACGCGTCGCGCGTTTCTCCAACCGTCGTCAGGTTTTCCACGGGAAAGGATCGCCCATGACTCGTACTATCAGATTCAGACTCAACGAGGCTCTCCACGAAATAGAGGTCAGGGAAGAGTCCCTGGCTTTGGACTGGATACGAAACGAAGCGGGGCTCAAAGGTACCAAGGAAGGCTGCCGCGAAGGCGACTGTGGTGCCTGCCTCGTTCTCCTTGGAGGACGCAATCCTGACGGCGCCGTTGAGTGGCGATCCGTTACGTCCTGCACGCTCGCGATGGGAGAGCTTGACGGCAAGCACGTGGTGACCATAGAGGGCGTTTCGTCCGCTGGCCTTACCCCGGTAATGGAAGCGATGCTTGACGAGGGGGCCAGCCAGTGCGGCTTCTGCTCTCCCGGTTTCGTGCTGGCGCTGACGGGATACCTCGTATCGGGCGCGCGCATAGACCCGGTGGAAGCGATGGTCGCGGTGGAAGGCAACCTGTGCCGCTGTACCGGCTACGGCTCAATCCGTCGTGCCGCGTCAAAACTGGCGGGCGCCTTCGCGGAGTTGCCCGCGGCATCCGCCGACAGGATAGAGTTGCTCGCGGAGCGCGGCGTGCTGCCACCGGCTCTGGCAGCGCTCATGCTGCAGCCTCCGGAACCGGTGGGAGCGGACGGAGCGTCAGGATCCGTAGCAGGCGAAGGGCCGGTACTGGGCGGCGGCACCGACTATTTCGTGCGCAACCCCGATCCAGAGCCCGGCCTCGCGCCCCGGTTCGTATACCAAAGCGCTGACAACCGGTTTATAAAGGCTACAACACGAGATGGGCGCCCCTGGGTAGAAATGGGAGCCGCCACCAACGCGACAGACTTCTTTACCTCTCCCGTGGTGCGGGCAGCCGCGCCCGGCATAGAGCGTTTCGAGGCGGATGTCGCCTCACCGCCAATACGCAATCGCGCTACGCTCGCCGGCAACATCGCCAACGCCTCACCCATAGCCGACATGACGGCGATGCTCATAGCGCTGCGAGCGGAGATACGCCTCGCGGGCGCCGGTGGAGAGCGGGTCGTAGCGCTTGAGGATTTTTTCCAGGGCTACAAGAAGCTTGACCTGCTCCCCGGTGAAGTTATCGCGGGCATAGCCTTTCCGGCCGACTGGAGCCGCTTCGCGTTTGAGAAAGCCGCCAAGCGCGACAGGCTGGACATAGCAACCGTCAACTGCGCCGTAGCCGTACGCCAGTCAGCGGACGGCACGATAGAGGCAGCGGCGTACGCCGCGGGCGGCGTGGCGGCGATGCCGCTCCGTCTACGCGAACTCGAAGATGCCATGACAGGCGCGCGGCCATCAGCAGAGCTGGCCCGCACTATCGGAACTCTGGCCGCCAAGGCTGGTAGCCCCATGAGCGACGTCCGCGGTTCGTCTACCTACCGCACGCGTCTTCTGGAGCGGCTAGCATGGGCTGCCTGCACGAGGCTCTGGCCGGAACTCAGGCTCGAGGAGGACCTGCTGTCATGAAGCGAAACCCCGATTCGATACTGAACGTACTGGGCAAGACGACGTACCTCGACGATACGCCAGAAACATCAGACATGCTGCACGCCGCCATCGTGATATCGCCGAGCGCGCACGGGCGGTACTCTAGCCTCGACGCGTCGGCGGCGCTGGCGTACGACCCCGCGGTGCGCGTGCTGACGGCGGCCGACGTACCCGGTGAGAACCAGCTGAGCACGTCCATCCCCGACGAGCCGATGCTCGCCGAGGGCGAGTGGCACTACCGCGGCGAGGTACTCGCCCTCGTGCTGGCCCCATCGCGGTCGATGGCAAGGCGGGCGGCGGCTCTCGTGCGCATCGAAGGCCGCGAAGACCTGCCGGCGGTCGTCGACCCGCGCGTCGCCTTCGAGCGGGGTGACATCATCATGCA
>JAFGUM010000143.1 GCA_016938515.1 Spirochaetales bacterium
CGCTGCGGGCCAATAACTTCGAAGCCGCCAGGGAACGGCTGGAACGCGCCAGGGAGCGATACCTCGCGTCGCTTTCCCTCGAGCAGGATCCCGAGCTTCGCGCGCTGTCTGACCGTAGCCTGTCTGAGCTGGCGGCGGCGATACTCAAAACTGAAAACGACCTCGTGGTCGCCGACACCAGGCGCCTCGTCAACACCGGGCGCGGCTTCTACCTCGAGGGAGACTTCGAGCGGGCGGAATCGGCTCTGCTCCAGGCGCGCTCACGATGGAGCACGACCAATACAACGCCAGAAGTTGAGGTAGAATACTGGCTCAAGCTCGTGCAGACGGCGCTCTCGGTAAAAACTGGTCGCGACATACCCGTTACCGCGCCGCTCTTCCCGGAGATGAGCCAGCTTCTGTCTCTTGCCAAGCGATACTACGAAGAAGGCGCCAGCTTGCTGGCCAAGCGCGACAAGACGGGTGCCATCAAGTCGTTCACCCAGGCCCGGCAGAAAATATCCGAGGTAAAAGTCGTATTCCCGCTCAACCAGGAAGCCCGCGTGCTTGAACTCAGGATAGACCAGCTGTCCGACGCCGACGAATTTGGCCGCAAGTTCGCACGGATGTTCTCGGAAGCCAAGTCGAAAATTGATTCCCGGGTTGACCTGACGACAGCCTACAGTGACCTCAAAGACCTCGAAGCCATCAATCCGCGCTACCCGGGGCTGCGTACACAGATAGAGCGCGTTGAGATTCTTCTGGGGTTCAGGCAGCCCCCACCCGACCCCAAAGCGGTAGCCGAATCGAGGTCTCTGGTCCAGGCGGCGCAGCGTATCTTTGCCTCGGGGCAGGTCGCGCAGTTCGCGTTCGCGCGAACCCAGCTCGAACGGGCCATCGTGCTCGATCCAAACAACGCGGCGGCCTCCGCCCTCAAAGATCGCATAGCCACGTACATAGGAGGCGACACGGCCATCGTGCTGTCCAGCGCCGCTGAAACGCTGTACGCCGAAGCAGTTTCGTTCTTTACCAGTGGCGACTACATCAACGCGCGGGCCAGACTCACCCGCCTCGTAGCCATCTTCCCGCGCGGCGGCTCCATCCAGAAGGTCTCAGACCTCGACTCCCGCCTCTCGGCGATAGGGTACTAGCGGCATGCGTACGAACATGACGGCAACACGCCGCGCGGCGCTGATTCTCGGAGCTCTGTCCCTGCTGGTGGTACTGTCAACCCGGGCTACAGCCGCCCCGCCGGATTTTTACTGGGAAAATCCCGCGCGGCTATCTCGTGGAGTCGGCGCCTATCCCCAGGCGCTCTCCACAGCGGGCAGGGTCGTCGTCATCTGGCAGGAGAACGTACAGACGGGCGAGGGCGGCACCGCGTGGCTGTCGCTGGCTTCGTACGGCCCTGACGGAGCCAACGAGCGCCGCGACCACTTTGCCGGGCCTTTCCCCTATTCTGGCGACGCCCCGGTACTGTTCTCCGCCGCCGCGGACGGTAACGGAACCATGATGGTCGCGGTCTCCTCAGGGGAGCGAGCCATATCGCTGTACCAGTCTTTCAACGGCGGCCAGAGCTTTTCCGAGCCGTTGGTCATTGAAACCTCCGAGCCAGGCGTGGCGCCGCGCATATTCACAAAATCGGGCGGCGGCTGGTACCTGTTCGTCACACGGAGCCAGGAATTCACGCGTCCGCAACCTGGCACGGAAACCGCCGCGTCGTACGAGTCTCTGTCCATCTTTTTCTCGCGATCGGAAAACGGCGTTTCCTGGACCAGCTTCAGCCCGCTTGTGGGCGGTGAAATTGGGCTGGATCCAAATTTCTTGCCAAGCGCCGCTTCCATGAACGGTACCGACGCCATCATATTTCAGACGCTTTCCGGCGGCGACAGGCCGAGCTATCAGCTATACACCATGACGAGTCAGGACGGCGGTGCCTCCTGGAGCGCGCCTCGCCGGTTTACCGAATTTCTTGACCCAGTACACCGGGAACGGCAGAACCCCAACGACTTCGACAACCAGCGACCGCACCTGGCCCGCATCGGCAACGAACTATGGGTAGCATGGGAACGCAGACTTCTGTCGGGGCCGACGCAGATTTATACCGCAAGGGTGGACCAGGAAGGCAAGGCCGTACCCGGCAGCGTCGAACGCGCTACCCTCGGCCAGGGTAACTGCTCCGAGCCGCGCCTGTTCACCCTCGGAACCGGCACCGATGCGGAGCCCGCCGTAACGTGGTTTGACGACAGACGGGGCAGCAGCACCGTATACGCGGCTTTCCGCTCGGGGAACCTCTGGACGGAACGCGACCTGTCTACCAGGCTGAGGGGCACGAGCACCTTCGGCCGTGCCGTGTATACGGCGCGCGGCCTGTACGCGTTCTGGCAATCGGGGCAGGGAACGGCAGCGTCGGTAATAGGCCTCATACCCGATACAAGCGCCCGCGCGCCCGGCGTCACCGCGGTGGACTTTGGCCCCGGCGAGCCGGTACGACGCAACAGGGCTACCGTACGCTGGACGGTGCCAGAAGATTCGTCGGGCATCCTGGGATTTTCGTACCTCTGGTCCCGGGATCCCGCCGCTGAACCACCGCTGACGGTAGGAGTGCTGGAAACCCAGACGAGGGCGGCCTTCGACGCTGACGAGGATGGCGACTGGTTCTTCTCCATACGGGCGCAGGACTACGCGGGCAACTGGTCCACCGTGTCCCGCATCCGCTTCGTGCGAGACACGACGCCACCGGGCCTTCCGGTACCGCAGCCGCCCGAGTCTGGCCCTGATGGCTTCCTGGCGTCCAACAGCTTTTCCGTTTCATGGCTGCCTCCACCTGAAGCGGATGTGGCGGGATATACATGGGCGCTCGAATATCTGGGCCCGCTCGACAGGCTACCGGCGCGAAAGCGTGCAGCGGCGCCGATACAGAGCGCTGCCGACGCTGCACCCGCGGCGTACGCGCTGGAGCCAAGCACAGACTACGAACGCGACCTGTGGACGGCGCGACAAGCGGCAGCTCTGTCCCCGGTGATACGCACCGCCTCAACTCGGGCGGCGTTCACCAACATCGATGACGGCTACTGGGCGCTGTCGGTCGCTGCCATCGACGGCGTCGGCAACGTGGGCGAAGCTGCCCGCGTCATCCTTCGCGCCGACAAGTTCATACCCTACACCACCGTCACCGACGTAGCCGCTAGCCGCGACGATTTTGGCGCCATCAGCCTGTCCATAGTGGGCAGGGGCTTTATGGATGACGGAGCCGTTACGCTGCTGGCGGTAGACTCGGACGGCCGCGAACCCTACGACCGCCTGTACCCGCTTGCGGATGGCGGGTTCAGCATCGTGTCCGACAGGCTCGTCCGGGTGGCAGAAGTCATGGACCTCGCCGCCGGAGACTATCGCGTCGGTATGTATCATCCGGTACGAGGCTGGTACTTTACCGGCCCCCGGCTTTCTGTTGATTACTCGGGAACCGTCAAGTTTGGCACCATGGGCGCACCATGGCGGCCAACCTGGTTCTTTGAGGCGTCGCGTTCCCCGCTCGTGAGTATAACGACGCTGTTTTTGCTTGCCGCACTGGCCATACCCGCGCTGGGCGTGGTGCTGTCGCTGCGGCAGGTCGTGGTCATAGCCGGAGAACTCAAGGCGGTACGTCTTGAAGCCCTGGCCATACTGGAAGGAACACCCATGCCCGATACAGAACGACAACGAGCCGCGAAGCGCGCCATACGACAAGGCGCCGGCCTCACGGTAAAGTTTACGATGACTATAAGCCTCCTCGTCATCTTCATCGTTTTACTCGTATCGGTACCGCTGGGCGTGCAAATGCTCCAGACGCAGAGCGAAACGCTGGCCCGCGGCCTCGAGCAGCGCGCCAGGGTACTGCTGGAAAGCGCCGCGCAGGGCGGCAAGTCGTACCTGCCGGCACGCAACGTCCTCGAGCTGTCACTGCTGCCCAACCAGGCGAGCGCCATCGCCGAGGCTCAGTATTTGACCATCACCGGTTTTGGCAGCAGCGCGACTACCAATCCCGACGTCGTGTGGGCCAGCAATGACCCGGCCATAGCCGACAAGATAGACGACCCATCGCTCGTGCCCGGATCATCAGTTATTACCGATACGCTGTCACCACGCATAGCAACCATAGCAGACGAGATCAACGCCAAAGCCCAGGCAGAGGTCGGTGCCATCGCCGACGCGCTGCAGCAGCTCCAGGACGAAGGCCGCGATCTGGCCGCTCGGCTAGACGAAGCGAGCCAGGCCAGGCTCGCGCAGATAGCCGGCAGCGCCCGCGACCTTGAAAAGACGCTGAGCGAGCGGCTCGCCGGCATCGCGGACGCGTCTGTTGCCTCCGAGCCGGCTTTCGACCCGACCACCATCGCCCGCGAATCGCGCGAGTACGTGTTCTATAAGCCCATACTGTTCCGCCAGGGTCGAGAGTCGGTGTACTACCGCGGCCTCGTACGCCTTTCTGTTTCCACCGCCACGATCGTGGAACAGATAAGCGCTGCAAGATTAGCGCTGTTCCGCAGCGTAGCCATCGTCGCGGTTATCGCTCTCGCCGCCGGCGTTCTCGGCGCCTTCGGGCTGTCCCGCATAATCATCGGACCCCTCATGAAGGTCGTCAAAGGCGTGGAAACCATCCGCGACGAGCCGGACAAGAAGAAGCTGGCGGATTTTACCATCGATATAAAGACGCACGACGAGCTTTCAATCCTGGCCGGCACCATCAACGACATGACATCCGGCCTCGTCAAAGCGGCCAAGGAAGCGGAGTTCCTGACGGTGGGCAAGGGCGTCCAGAAAATGTTCATACCCCTCATCACGAACGACCTGGGTGAAAAGCTGACCACGGGCTACGACGACCAGCCGACGCATACGTTCTACGGATACTACGAAGGCGCCAAAGGCGTGTCGGGTGACTATTTTGACTACCAGAAGCTGGATAACCGCTTCTGGTCCTTCATCAAGTGCGACGTCTCGGGCAAGGGCGTACCCGCGGCCCTCATCATGGTAGGCGTCGCGACCATATTCTCCACCGGCTTCCATGGTTGGGAATACAAGCGAGACGGCATCAAGCTGGACGAGCTGACGGCGAGAATAAACGACTACCTGTACACAAGAGGCTTCAAAGGTCTGTTCGCCGCCTTCGTGATGGGCGTCTTCGATTCGCAGACCGGCAGCGTCCACCTGTGCCACGCTGGCGACAAGTTCGTGCGCGTGTACAAGCCGGCGACTCAGTCTGTTGTCGTGCACGAGCTGGCGTCGGCTCCGGCCGCCGGAGCGATAGACCCCGAGCTGGTCAGCATGTCGGCTGCGTACAAGCAGGTGACCATCACTATGGATCACGGTGACTCCCTGCTGCTGTACACCGACGGTTTTGAGGAATCAAGCAGGGCCAGGCGTGGCCTGGACTTCAAGCAGCTGTTCGAAATCAAGAAACTCAAGGATCGCGAAGGCAACGAGTCGGATCAC
>JAFGUM010000144.1 GCA_016938515.1 Spirochaetales bacterium
ATCGTCGACGAGCTCGGCGGCACCATCGTCCTTGTTGGCACCCCCGATGAGGAAGCCATAAGCGACGAATCCAAGGGCGGCAAGGTAATCATGGCCAACGCCGGTGTCTTCAACAGCATGGACGCGGCGCTGATGATGCATCCTACCGGCGGCAGTAACGAAGTCTGGCGCTACACCTTTCCGCTCAAGGACATGAACGTGCGATTCGTGGGCAAGCCTGCCCACTACACAGAACCAGAACGCGGTATCAACGCGCTTGAAAGCCTTCTTCAATTCCTTAACGACGTCAATTCACTCAAACGCAGCTGGTCGCCATCGGTTATGTTCGCGTACACCATCACCGACGGAGGCGGGCCGAGCGCCATAACCGTGCCCAAAAGCGCACAGGCACACATCACCATGAAAGCCTTCAACGGCGAGTACCTGGAATCGTGCTTTAGACAGGTAGAACGCTGCGTTACTGCCGTCTCTGAAATGACCGGCGCCTCTGGAAGCCTGGAAGTTCTGGATGAATATCGGCACATGATTCCCAACGCGCAGCTGATACAGGGGCTGGCGGAAAATATCCAGTTGCTCGGCGGCAGCGTCAAGAATCCCCTCGACTCGCAGCGGGAACTCGAGAGAAGGACGTACCCAGGTATATCCACCGACTTCGCCGATGTAAGCTGGAAGGTGCCGGGTATCCACGGCTACTGCAGCGTGGGGGACGATTCGCTCGTGGCGCATACGCCCGAGTTCGCCGCGGCGGCAGGGTCAGAACCGGGTAACGCCGCAGCCATACTCGCAGCCAAGGCCATGGCGATGACAGCCGCAGACATGCTCGCAGACCCTGGTTTTGCACGCGCAGTCAAGGACGAGTTTCAGTCGTACCGAGACCACGACTTTAAAAACGTTCCCGGCATCCCGCCGGCGTATGAGCCGTTTCCGCCAGACTTTGTGCGGGCGTTCAGCAACGGTTGACGCTGCTAGCCAAGGTCTGCGCCGGCGATGGCTTGCACCGAATCACGGACGACAAGACGAACCGGCAATCGTACGTCGGCATCGACAACTGACTCACCGTTGATAAGGAGCATGAGCATCTCCACCGCTTTCTTTCCTTTTTGGTACACGTCCTGGTGCACGGTAGTCAACTGCGGCCTGATGAGGCGAGAGAAAATGTTATCGTCGAAACCCGTCACCGACACGTCCTCGGGTACGCGCGTCCCATGCGCGGCCAGGAACGATACCGCTTCTACCGCGTAATAATCCGCGGAGAACATGAGTGCAGTAAACTCCGGAGGCGAACCTATAAAGCGCCGATACAGCTTGTGCCGCTCTTTGGCGTCCTTTGAAAGGATGATATACTGTTCTTCGTTGAAGCTGAGGCCACGCTCTTCGAATGCACGCCTGCACCCTTCGAAGCGCGTTCTGTCGCTGCCGGGATACACCTTGTCGTTGGCCAGAAACACAACCCGGCGATGCCCCATGGACAGTACGTACGTGGCAATCGCGTACCCACCGCTAAAATCATCGAGCCCCACGTTAAAACATGGGTACGATGCCCCCTCAAAGTAGCTGTCCACGAATACAAGCGGTGTTTCCATGCTCTTGCGGATTACGCAACCGATGGAACCCGGCACCCACATCAATACGAGCCCATCCAGTTTCCAGGTCTTGGACAGCCTGATTACCTCATTCTCGTCGCTCGTAGTATGAAGCATCAAGAAATAGCCGTATCTGCGAATCTCAGCCTCGATGGCACCAAGTATGGTGGACGAGAACGGGTCTTCGAGTACCGTTTCGTTGCGCCTCGGCTTCATGAACATTATGACGCCGATGATCCTGGAATTGTTGCTGGCCAGGATCATCGCGCCCATGTTCGGAGCGTACTTGTCAGCGTCAAGAATGGCTTCGACTTTTTCCTTGGTGTCCTGGGATACCCGCGCCATCCTGCCATGCAGAACGTTGGAGACAGTAGTTGCGCTTACCCCTGCCTTGCGGGCTATCTCCTTGATCGTTGCCATGCCGCCTATCCCCGTATGAAGTACTGGTCAGGCGGCGACTCCCTATCGTCTGTCATGCAAGGTAACCCAGCCACCTGCTCTGCTGCGCGATAGTTCGATCTACCATTTCGCGTACGTTGCCAGCCTGGTGCACCACCGGGTTGGCGAGCATGGCCTGTACGACGTAGTCTTTCTTGCCGTGGATAGCGGCTTCAGCGGTGAGATCGTA
>JAFGUM010000145.1 GCA_016938515.1 Spirochaetales bacterium
GATCTCCTTTGGTTTCATCGTGTCCGGCAGCGCTGTATGCTGCTCTATTGAACCAACCCACCGCTCATCATATGGTGGGCAGTAGGAGTTCGACAACCAGAAAACGGGTTCTAGTCGTACTCGGTCGAGGCTTGATTTTTTTTAGTCATTGTGTGATGACTGAATTTCGTTTGTAGCCGACTCTCAGGGTGGGTTGGCAATCTTATACCGGAGGATACTATGGATTACGGACGATTGATCGTGGCGATGGTCACTCCTTTCAAGGCGGATAATAGCGTTGATTATGAAAAAGCGGCCCAGTTGGCAAAAAAGCTAGTTGAGCAGGGGGTTACCGGCCTCGTCGTCAGTGGTACAACCGGGGAGTCTCCAACCCTGAGCAGGGAAGAGAAAATCGAGCTCGTACGCGTTGTCAGGTCGGCGGTTTCTGTGCCGGTTATAGCAAACGCCGGCACCAACGATACAGCCGCGTCTATCCGCAACGCTGTTGACGCTGAAAAAGCGGGTGCCCACGGCATCCTGCTCGTTGCTCCCTATTACAACAAGCCGGATCAGGACATGCTATACGATCATTTCGCCGCGGTAGCGAGATCGGTTGCCATTCCTTCAATGCTGTATGACGTGCCGGGGCGTACTGCTATAAGCATCGCGGCGGAGACGGTCGTGCGGCTGTCAAAGGACGTACCAACCATTACGGCGCTCAAGGATGCTTCCGGAAATCTCGATGGAATGACCGTCGTCGTCAACAAAGCGGCGCCGGGATTCAGGGTATACACCGGCGAGGACGCGCTGACGCTACCCAGCCTCGCCGTTGGCGCGTACGGCGTAGTGAGCGTAGCCGGCCATGTGGTCGCGCGTGCCATGCTGGAGATGATGAACGCCTACCTGGCGGGAGATGTTGCCAGGGCGGCCAGTCTGCATGGCTCGCTCCGCGACATCAACAGGGCTCTTTTCCTCCAGCCTAATCCGGTGCCCGTCAAGAAAGCCCTGGCTCTGTGCGGCTTCGATGTCGGAGGCTTGCGACCGCCGTTGAAGGAAGCGTCGGAAGCGGTTACCCAGGAACTCCGCAAGGCGCTGTCCGCGCTTGCCGGGAGTGCCTTGGCGCATTACGATACTCTCTGACGAAACAACAGCGTTTCCGGGGGGCAGGACATGTACTTCAACGAACTCGTCGCATCGTACGACAGGGAGCGCCGCGAGCGGGACATCTTTCACGATCTGATGCGCTACCGCGTTCGCGAGATTCTGCTCGTGGCGTCGCTCTACGATTCGTTTGTGCTTGAGAGCGACGGAGCGCTGTCAGAACAGATTTACGGCGAATTTTTCAAGCTCAATCTGACGACAGCGCCGCGCGTTTCGTGCGCGTACACCCCGGAAAGCGCCATGGAAATGTTTGGCGCTGGTTCGTTTGACATGGTTATCCTGATGGCGGGGCTGGACTTTGACGCGCCGCTGGACTTGGCGCAGCGCATGAAGGCTCTGTGGCCAGACGTACCCGTTCTGCTACTCGCGATGAACAACTCGAGCCTGTCGGGGCTCGATGCTGGCAGCCGGGCCTGCCTCGACTCGATAGATCGTGTGTTCGTGTGGAATGGCTACTCCAAGCTCTTCGTCGGCATGATAAAGTACGTTGAAGACCTCAGAAATGTAGACAATGATACGCGCGTTGGCATGGTCCGCGTCGTGCTGCTCATAGAAGATTCAGTTCGTTACTACTCGCGCTACCTGCCACTGTTGTACTCGGTGGTCATGAAGCAGACGCAGCAGCTCGTCGAGGAAGAGCGATCAGTAGAAACGTACAAGATCCTGCGGATGCGCGGACGCCCCAAGGTGCTGCTGGCGACTAGCTATGAAGAAGCGGTGCGGCTGTTCGAGCGCTACGAACCCTATGTGCTAACGGTAATTTCCGACGTGCGGTACAGCAAGGATGGCGTTGAGGATCCCGAAGCCGGCTTCCACTTCCTTGCGATGACGAAAGAGCGAAAGCCGGACCTGCCGGTGCTGATACAGTCGAGCGAGCCAGACAACAGGGAAAAGGCGTACGCGCTCGGCGCCGCCTTCGCAGACAAGAACTCCAACACGCTCGCGCGCGAACTGGGGCTGTTTTTTCAGCAGCAGCTGGGCTTTGGCCCTTTCGTGTTCAGAACTCCAGACGGCGACGAGCTGAGCCGTGCGCGCAATATGCAGGAGTTCGAGGATCAGATGAGGTCGGTGCCCTCAGAGAGCCTTCTGTATCACGCCGAACGAAATCACTTCTCGGCGTGGCTGATGGCCAGGGGCGAGGTGCGATTCGCGCGCATCATCAGAAACTACATGCCCGAGGACTTCGCGGGGCCAGCCGAGCTGCGGGATTTTATATGCAGAGCCCTCGACGACCTGCGCAAGGGAAAAGCGCGGGGAGTTATCCCGGCCGTTGGCGCGTTTTCGGGAGATCACGAGCTGGCACGGCTGGGTGGTGGGTCTGTCGGTGGCAAGGGGCGGGGCCTGGCTTTTATAAAAAGCCTCATAGACAACCTGGCTTTTCCGAAGACGCTTACCAGCCTCGACATCAAACTGCCGTACACCGCGTTTCTGGGTATCGATGAATTCGAGCGGTTCATGGACCAGCACGGGCTCTGGGGCTTCGCGTGGTACGCCGCGCCGGCGTCTGAAGTACGCAAGGCTTTTCTGTCCAGGCCTCTGGACCAGGAACTCGTCGGGCGGCTCAGCGCCTTCATCGCCACCACCGACAGGCCTCTCGCCGTGAGGAGCTCCGGTTTGTTCGAGGATATGCTGATGGTACCGTTTTCGGGCGTATACGATACCTTCCTCATCCCGAATGACGACCCCGATCCCGAGCGCAGGCTGTCGCAGCTGTGCGACGCGATCAGGCTTATCTACGCCAGCCTGTACTCGGAAACGTCCCGCGCCTATTTTGACGCAGCCGGCTACAAGATCGAAGAAGAGCGGATGGCCGTGGTCGTACAGGAGCTCGTTGGCAAGCGGCGCGGGCGCTGGTACTATCCGCTAATCGCCGGTAC
>JAFGUM010000146.1 GCA_016938515.1 Spirochaetales bacterium
AGGAACGTCATCATCATCACCGCGAGGGCTATTGATGAGGCAGCGAGCACCGTCCGGCGTTTATTGCGCTTTATATTGCGCCGTGCCATATCCAGAATCCAGTTCATACGACGCCTTCCTTCTTACACGAACCTCAGAGCGTTGGTTACTTCCATCCTCGACGCGCGGCGCGCCGGGGATAGACTGGAGAGCAGGGCTACTACAACGCCAACGATTACGATTACGGCGAATTGAGAGGGGTTCCACTCACCTCGCAGCGTTCCCCAGATGGGCAACCCCATGTCCATACCTTTGAACATAGACTCGAGGGGAAATCCAACGTATATCATGTACAGGTCAAAGCCCAGCGCTACGACGATGCCAGCCAGAGAGCCGGCAAACCCCAGGATGCCGCCCTCGATGAGGAAGAGCCGGGATATCTCCTTTGGAGTAAAGCCAAACGCCCGCAACACGCCAATCTCGCGTATTCTCGAGTACACGCTCATCAAAATGGTATTGGCTATGCCGACGCCGGCGATGAGCATCATCACGAATATTATCATGCCGATGGACTTTGACTTGGCTTTGGCCAGCTCCAGGAACTGCCTGCCAACCTCGCCAAAGCTCTGCGCGCTGTACCCCGGATACGCCGCCTCTATGCTGGCCGCGAGAGCGTCGGAATCTGCCATGGCGTCCTTCAGGTTGACGCGGTGCTCCATCTTGACGACCATCTCGCTGCGTAGCCCATCCAGCTCGAGGAATTCTTCGGCATCAGCAAATGATACGTAGACTCCACTGCTGTTTATTGTTGGTTCAGTGCTGTTGATCAGCCCGACGACGCGGAAGTCATCGGCGTTCCGGGCTTCGTACCTGGTTCTGGCGGCGAGCGTCACCCAGTCGCCAATGACAAGCCCGAGATCGGCAGCCAGGGCTCGTCCGAGCACAACCTGCCGCTCGCCTCCGTCGCCGAACCAGGCGCCTTCCACAAACTCCGGCAGCGTAAACACGGCGCTGTCGGCCACGGGGTCTACCGCCACGGCGAGTACGGGTATGCCGTCCACGCCGTTGGACATCGTACCTACAAAGCGAGTCCTCGTGCTAACCGCCAGAACGCGCGCGTCCTTGCGGATGAACGCTTCGAGTCCGGCGGGGTCATCCAGACCATAATCCAGCGGGTAGCTGCCGCGCTCTTCTTCGTAACGAGTCGTGGTAACACGCACCGATGAATCAGACAGGTTGATTATGTTGTCCAACCCTCCCCTGTCCATTCCCTTGAGCAGGGAATCCATGCCAACGTACATCCCCAGCCCAAACGCCATAGTAATTATAGTCAGCGCTGTTCTCTTACCGTGGCGCCA
>JAFGUM010000147.1 GCA_016938515.1 Spirochaetales bacterium
ATAGATGGCGCAGGTATTGTCTTCTTGCAGAAAGGGACATGGCGGCGACACCACCATCCAGCCCAGCTCCTCGTCGCGCTTCAGGTAGTCACGTACAAATTCCTTCTGATCGTAACCGTAGGCTTTGCACGCACGCTTCAGGTCAGACTCGCTCATCTTCGGGCCGATAGTCCTGCAGCAGTTACCGCACTTGAGGCAGTCTATGCCGGAAAACACTTCTTCATGAAAATCGGCAACGACATGGTCAAAGTTCTTGATGTTGAAGCGGCTCAGGTACTTGAGTTGTTTCTTTATAAAAACGTTGCGCTCCCGGCTTTTTTCGAGTAGCCGTTCGTATTGTGCGTCCATGGCCTACAGGAAATCTTCGCGCTGCGGAGTAAAGCAGTCTGTAACGACGCTGTCAGCGAGAAACCGTATGGCGTGTGGCACGTGTGATCCCGCGTAGAACGAATCGCCGGCGGCTAACTTCTCTTCCTTGCCAGACATGGACAGAACAAGCTCACCAGAGACGACGTAGCTGATCTGTTCGTGCGGGTGCGCGTGTTCGGCTACCTCCGTACCCGCATCGAAGCGTGCTTCAACGAGCATCATGCCACCGCCACGGGACAGCACCTTTCTTCTGGCTCCTTCGAAAAGGATTTTTTCAGCCACGTCAGCGTTTCGTAGTATCATGAGTCCTCCTTACGGTTGTAGAAAGAACAGTATATCCCATTGAGCGGTTCACGGCCAAGGCCGGCGGGTGCCGCTCTTGTCGTTTCTTACCCTGGCTGGCTATACTGGAGCCATGTCACACACTGCCGAGCTCGTCGTGCGCACCTACGAGTGTGACGCGTACGGGCATGTAAACAACGCCAACTACCTGCACTACCTCGAATTCGCCAGACACGAATACCTCAAGGCCGTTGGCTTTGACTTTGCCGGGTCTCTGGCGGCGGGGTACGGCCTGTACGTAACCCGCGTTGAAATTGAATATAAGCGCCCAGCCATTCTGGACGACCGTCTGCTCATAGAATCGCGTCCCGTAAAAAAAGGCGCCGTATCTGGCGTATTGGAGCAGGTAATAACGCTCAAGGGCCAACTCATAGCACGCGCCACGGTGCACTGGGCTTTCGTTGATCCCACGGGCAAGCCCTGCCGCATCCCCGACCGATGGAACGTACCGGGCCTGTCACCGGATCAGTAGAGGAGCCACGCGTGTCCCGAGCATTTGTGTGCGACGGCGCCAGTGACGCAACTGACGACGAAGCTCCGGAAATCAAGATTCCCATACCGGCAGGCTCGCGCAACTACCTGACGCCCGAAGGAGCAGCCAGGCTGGCCAGCGAATTATCATCACTTGAAACCCTGGAGCGCCCTCGCCTCGCGTTGGCCATAGACAGCGAAGGTAAAGGTACGCCTGATCAGGATACCATGTCCACGCTCAGGCGAGCGTTGGCAAAGATGGATCGCCGTATAGAATACCTGTCACGCATGGCGGCTATCGCCGCGACCATCGAGCCTCCCCCGGGGGGCTACCCGCGCGTCGCCTTTGGCGCCACGGTTCGGGTCACCGAGCCAACAGGCGCGAGTCGCGTGTATCGCATAGTCGGCGTTGACGAAGCCGACCCAGATGCGGGCCTCATCGGCTGGACCAGCCCCGTAGCCAAGGCGCTCATCGGCCACGTCGTCGGAGACACGACGACCGTACGCCTGCCCGAAGGAACTCTCGAGTTATACGTTGAAGAAATCAGCTAGGCTCCAATCCCTGTTACTGTCTTCGTTTTTTCTGATATACTGATCGTACCCCCATATCGTAGAGGAGCAATTCCAATGACATACCAGGACGTAGTAGCCAAGGCCAAGCTTACCATAGGACCAAACTGCAAGGTGTGCGCCGAGTGCAACGGTATAGCCTGCAAGGGCGC
>JAFGUM010000148.1 GCA_016938515.1 Spirochaetales bacterium
CATGGCTGATATGGGGCTCGCCTCCATCCTTATCGCCGTGGCTGTTGGTACGGTGCTTACTATACTGGTTCATTCGTCGAGCGCTTCAACCGCCATAGTCATAACGCTCGCGGTTGAAGGCGTGATTGGCTTCGAGATGGCTGCCGGACTGGTACTTGGCTGCAATATAGGCACGACCGTCGACGCGTTCCTATCGTCCATAGGAGCGAAAACGAACGCCAGGCGGGCAGCCTGGATACACATTCTTTTCAACGTCATTGGTTCTGCGTGGGTTATAGTACTGTTCAAACCGTTTTTGGCGCTCGTCAACCTGATGGCTGGTGGGTCTACGGTGGCGCAGCATATTGCGATGATGCACACCGTATTCAATACCATCAACGCGTTGGTTTTTATTCCCTTTGTGGACAAGTTTACGGGGCTCGTATCGAGATTCGTGAAGGATCGTCCTGATGAAGATGGTCAGCCGAGGAAAAAGCTCGAATACATAGCGGCACCTCTGATGAACAGTCCGGAACTGAACCTTATACGCGCGCGCAAGGAAATTTCAGACATGGCCGGGCTGTGCGGGCGGATGTTCGGGCGCTGGCGTCGGTCGCTCGCTGAAAGACCGGCTGACATGGCCATAGAGCTCGAGTCATTTCGGGACATGGAAGAGTACGCCGACCAGATGCGCGACGAACTGTCCCGCTTTCTGCTCGACTGTGCCGCCCACGATCTGAGTGCCGAGAGGCAGCGTGATATAGGCGTGATGCTTCGCATGGTCGTAGACCTGGAAGATATTACAGACGACTGTTTTAGTCTGGCGATACTGTGCGACAAGGCTGCCTCACGGAAGATAGACATCCACAAGAGTGAAATTCAGAGTCTGGTGCCGTACACCCAGCTCGTGGAGGAATTTTTACGCTTTGTGCAGGATAATATCAACGCCAACATCAGTGAGGAACAACTACGTGCCGCCGGTAGCCTGGAAGACAGGATAGACGATTTTCGCAGTGCCCTCAGGAAGAAAGCCAGAAAGCGTTTGCAGACGGGGGCCAACGTAAAGTCTGAGCTGCTGTTCATGGACATAGTAAGACACGTAGAGAAGATAGGTGACCACGCGTATGGTGTGGCACACGCGCTGCGCGAGATTACATAGCGGAATCCGATCGCCAGTGCCGAAGTACGCCGGGTAGCTCGTATACGTCTTCCACTCCGCTTACGAGTATCGCACCCATGCCAAGCGAAAGCGGCACGGAAAGATCTACGTCGTAGCGATCGCCCACGGACAGGCACTCCTCTACTGGCGCTTCTGCCAGCTGCGCGGCGAGCAGATACGGTTCGGCCGCGGGCTTGCTCTTCATCGTGTCATCAAGCCCTACGACGCGCTGGAATAGCCTGGCGACGCCGAGAGCTTCGAGCGTCGCCTCACCGACAGAGCGAGGGTTGTTCGTTACCGCTACCAGGCGCGGTGGTGTACCCTGGCCTTGATCCATAATCGCCGCGAGCGCGGCAGACAAGCTGGCGTCGTATGCCAGAAAACGCGATGGGTCTATGAGCCTGCTGCGCCACGCAACGCTCGTTGGCGTATCAATGCCGAGCGCGCCCATCGCGTTGCCCAGGCTCGTGGTACCGGTGCCGTGTGCAGCCGCCAGCTCAGCTCTGGAACGCTCGACGAGGAGAGCGGCCTCGTTGACGGCGAGCCCCCGGACGCGGGCGAACTCGTCTATGAGCACCTGGGTCTGGAATCGGGCGTACTCGTCGTTGGAGTACAGCGTGCCGTCTATATCGAACAGTACGGCTCTCACCCGTGCGGGGATACGGTAAACGATCACCCTGGCTCAGAGTGGCAAGCTGGGCTGGTGTGCCGCCTGTACCGCCATGGCCTTCTTGATTTTCTTGGCGATAATCTCACGGTTGTCGAGCATGGGAGACAGGCTACGGTTGTGATGCAGCAGTGATATGATCTGAGCGAACAGAGTCGTAACGTCCGCCTCGATGTACCACTCTTTTGTAAGAAGTTCATTGTGGTGTACGGCGTTCGTGCCTATGATCCTGTAGAACAATCCCTGCTTGTACGCTTCGTCAAAGTCGTCGATAGCCGTAGCCGAGAATAGCGGTAACGATACGGCGCATATTACCTTGATGGCACCTTCATCTTTGAGATACCGCATTCCTTTGAGGAGCGTGCCTCCGGTACCGAGCATATCGTCCGCCATGAACACTATCTTGCCGTGTACGTCTCCCAGGAGCTTCATCTCGGTGATGTTCGAGTCGTTGGCATCCTTCGTTACCTTGGAATAGTCTCGTTCCTTGTACAGCAAGGCCAGCGGTTTCTGCAGTGTGCTCGCGTAGAACTTGTTGCGGTCTACCGCTCCGGTATCTGGCGACAGGACGACGAGGCTTTCGTCACCTACATCGATGATGCCGGCGAGCTTTTCTATTACCTGGTACGACGCGTGAAGGTTTTCAAGCCGCAATTTGTTGAAGGCGTTTTCTATCTCCCGCGAGTGGATATCCAGAGTAATTATCCTCGAAATACCGTAGTTCTCGAAAATCTGGCTGAGCCGCGCCGCGGTGAGACCCTCCCGGCCCTTCTTCTTGTGCTGCCGGGAGTACGGGTACGCCGGCATTACCAGCGTGATGCGCTCCGCTCCGGCTTGTATGGCGGCGTCTACCGTGACGAGCAGGTTGAAGATGTGGTCGTTTACTGAGAGCGTCCGCTCGTCCCTGCCTGAATTGAACTTGCAGGGCTGGCGGTTCTCGACGTCCTGGAAGATGTACAGATCCTTGCCACGAATGGAGTCCAGTATTTCTGTCTTGATCTCTCCGTTTGGAAACCACGTGTAGCGTGCGTTTACCTTGAACTTGGGTGAACGGTATTCGTTGACGTTTCCCGGAATGTATAGCTGCGACGAATATACGTCGTTGGCAAAATTGATCTTGCGGGTAACGAGCTCTTTGGACAGGTGGTATCGATCCGCCATTACCTGGACTTTTCGTTCAAAACGATGGCGGTAGATGGTAGAGAGGCGGCGTACGACTTGCTCGGCAAATCGCTCGCCGCCGGGGCAGGCCAGAAGTCCGAGCTTTGTTGGGTCGGCATAATTCATCGCGCGCGCCTTTGTGGGAGTAGTGCGGCCAGAATACCGCCGGCCTGACGTTTGGTCAAGGCGCGGGTAGCTTTGGGCGGGGTATCAAGGTTGTGACGAAACAAAAAAAATGGGCGGACACCCATTACCGGTGTCCACCCACTGGGCGTGTCGCGCGCTGTTTAGCGGCGGCCACGACCTCCAAAGGAGCCGCTATCGTAACCAGGGGCTCCGCCCATGCTTCCCATGCTTCCCTTGAAACCACCCCTGGCTCCACCAAGGCCGCCCATCATGCCGCCACCGACGAACTCGGATAGATCATAGCTTTTGGCGCCAATCGTAAGGGTGGTAGCCCTGAAGAAGATGCTGTTCGGCGCGTAGGGTACGGGCATCTCGTAGCCGACGAGCTTTACCGAGGCGCCCTCTTTAAGGCCGTCAACGAATCCGTACAGGGTCTGGGGAATCTGGACAAAGTATACTTTGCCCTTGGATTCTATCGCCGGATGGCCCTGGACGAGGGAAAGCTTGCCTTCGATGGTCGTGGTCTCCAGTGCAACCTGCGGCTGTACTGCTTGCCCCATTACGCCAGGTCTGGCACCAAAACCCTGGGCGGAAACGGCGCTTACTGCCAAAACCGTTACGAATAAAACAATAGCTATGCGCTTCATACGGAACTCCTTGCGGTTCATCATGTCACCGATCCTATGAACGGTGGCCGTTGTATTCCGGCATATACTA
>JAFGUM010000149.1 GCA_016938515.1 Spirochaetales bacterium
ATCGGCAGCCGATATCGGCAGCTGGCATCAGGGCGCCTTCGCTGCCGCCATGGCCTCCAGTTCCGCTTTTGTATACTCGTATACAGAGCCGCAGTTGTGGCAGGTCACCGTAAACGGGAAGGGCCCGTTGGCGGCCAGATCCACCAGCTCGTTGGCCGGCAGCGCGGCGATGTACGTGCCGAGCTTCTCCTTCGAGCAGCCGCAGTAGAACCGGACCGGCCGCTCGTCCAGATGGTTGTAGTCGAAAAAGGGAAACGATCGCAGGCAGACGTCCATGCGGCTGGCGCCCGACGCGAAGGTCTCACCCAGAGGGGCCATGCCGTACACAAGGCGCTCCACGCGATCCAGCGCTTCGTCCGCGGCTCCAGGCAGCGCCTGCAAGAAGAGCCCGCCAGCGCCGGCAACCCGACCTTCGGCGTCGAAATGCACCCCGAGCGTGAACGAGCTCCTGGTCTGTTCTGATATATGGAAGAACCACGACAGATCTTCGGCTAGCCGGCCTGTTTGAAGCGCGGCGCTACCGACAACCGGCTCGGTCTTGCCTTCCATAAGCCGGATAAGCGATATCGAGCCGGCGCCAACCAGCGGGGCTGTATCCAGTGAATCAGGCGGGGATTCCAGCTCGAAAACCGTATTGAACAGACGACCACGGATGTCTCCACTGGCCGTGCACTCCACCGAGAATCCCCCGGCGGGGCCGTCACCCTCAACCTTAATGACGAGGCGATCCTCACCCTTGATGGTGGCGGACAGCAGCGCTGCGGCGGTGTACGCCTTGCCTAGTACCATCGTTTCGAGCACCCCGAGCCCGTGGGACACCCCCATGGTGGCGACTATAGTCGTTGTGGATGCCAGAATACCGCGAATCGTGTCGTTTTCAAGCGTAAAAATGGTCAGACCGTCGGGCGGTATCGCTGCCAGTCGCTGCCTCAGCGCTTCGTCATCAAAGCTTGAGAGAATCATGTACCCACCCTCCGTTCGCGTGCCATTCAGGCCATCATGCCGGTGCCATGACATTTTCTGGTTGTACCAGTTTCAATTTAGGTTTACAATCCGTTAATCACGGGTCATTCTTTCGTTTAACTGGAATGATCGCAAGGTGGGTCGTGCGCGTGTGCGCACGAATTTTCTG
>JAFGUM010000150.1 GCA_016938515.1 Spirochaetales bacterium
AGGGAAAACCCGTAGGTGCCCGCGTTCCGTCCCAGCCACAGGCCGGCTTCGGTAGCCGCGAATGAGTCGTCTATGCTGCCAAAGTCCATGGCGGTTCCAAGCTGGTGCTGCGATGTACCAGGCCTGGCAGAAAACCTGGACGCTTCCTGTTCGCCATACTGTGCTCTGTAGCGTTCGAACAGGGTGGCCTGGTAGTCGTACGAGCGGTACGCGGAAGAAAAGAGCAGCTCGATCCCCTCGGATTTCGCGGCTGCATCCATCTCGAGCAGGGCTGGAATTATAGCCTGCCTGAGTAGCAGCGAGTCCCGCGAGGCAGAGAGCCCGTACTCGGTAATGAGTACGAGATCGTCAGGTTCGTACTCTGCGGGTATGGGATGACGCTTGTCGACGAGGACGAGCAGGTCGCCCGCAGCCGCCGACTCCGACTCCGCGGCTTCCAGCAGAGTAAAAAACCGTTCAGCGTCGGCATTGATCGCCGTGGAAACGCTCCCCGCGACGTCGGCTGGAAGCGTGGCCATGGCGGCTTCTGCCCTGCGTGTCCGTTCATCAACCAGCGGAGAAGCTGCTTCCGGTGCTGGCCCGCGCCTGCCGACGCACGAGGATGATGCCAGTAGTGCTGAAACGACCGCCGCCAGCGTTCGTATTTTCATGTGACGACTGTACCCCCACGCGCGTGCGCTTGCAACCCATTCACACTGACGCGACAGCGTTGTATAGTGCGGTTTACGATACCGATACGATGCGTAGAGCCAGAGCGGCGCTGCGAACCAACGATATGACGGGACAGCAATGGAAAAAGAGCATACCGTGTTCAATGAGCGAGTACGATTGGCGCTCAGGATGGCCTTCCCAGGACGCCCGGTGAGCGCCGCCGACGAGTTGGCAGACTCCCTCGCCTCCGGTACCACGATAGCCCGCGTGAGCCTTGGCGCCGCGCGTGACGCCGTTCTGATGGCGGCGCTGGCGCACTGGCTTACGGCTGAAGCGGGGCGTACAGCCCTCGTCGTCGCACCCGAAGATCGCGACGTGGCCGGGCTGAAAAAAGCTTTTGACCAGACTGGCCTGGCCGCTGGGCTGGGCTGTACGATTCTGGGCCGGGACGGCGTCGTCGAGAGCGCCGACGTGACCATAGGCTCGCTGGACGCCATAGCGACGAGAACGGCCGCGGGGGTGGTGGACGCTCGCGGCTTTGACGTCGTAGCGCTGTCCGGACTCGATTCCTTGTCAGACGTAGCCAGCGCGGCCATGCTACGGCGCGCTATAGGTCCGGCCAACGAGTCTAGAAGGCTGGTAGCGCTTTCGTCAATTTTGGGACCCGCGCACAGGAACTTGGTGCGCGATCTGGGTGGTGCCTACGTTGAGCTCGAGCTTGAAGCTGAAGAGGAACGGGTAAAGATGGCACCCTGCGTCACGTACGACGTGCCCAGCGACAAGAAAATGGCGCTGTTCCGCAGCGTGCTGGA
>JAFGUM010000151.1 GCA_016938515.1 Spirochaetales bacterium
CTGGGCGTAAATGCGGTTATAAAAGAAGATTTATCCGATAGAGCCGAGATGGATCGCTTTCAGCAAGTGTTGAAGCGCTACGTAGACATAGACGATTCACGAGCAGCAGATCGCCATACACCCAGATCTTGGGATCGCTTTGGTTTCGCGTTTTCTCATCCGAGCACCTATACCCCTATTACAGGAACAATAGAAACCATCTCCAGCACCGGCTTGTCTTTTATTCCCGAGTCGCCCGCTCTCGTCGCCGACCTTGAAATCAACGATATGCTGGAAGACGCGTCGCTGCGCGTTGGCGATGAAATTTTGTCGATGAGGTGCCGTGTAGTACGCAGCGGGCCGGTAATGGCTTTCTCCTTTGAGGGCGAAGAGAGCGTGATAGAGAAAATTGATGACTACCTGAACTCACGGGCAGACAGAGAGATGAAAGCCCTGTTGAAACAATAGATCTTTTTTGATAGGATACCCCGATGGACGCAAACGTTCCCTGCGATGGAGAGCAACTTTCAGAATACGCCAAAAAGCTCAAGGCCGCGGGTCATCCTATACGACTTCGTCTCCTATGCCTCATCGCGCGAGAAGAGGATCCCTGCGTTTCCGACCTGTGGAAATGCCTCAAGCAGCCACAGCCGGTAATATCGCAGCACCTGGCAATCCTCAAGCAAGCAGAAATCGTCAGCGCAGAGGTACACAAGACCCGCCGAGTCTATTCGATAGCCGACCCCTTTATTCGAGAGCTGGTATTCAAGATTCTAGACGATGAAGCGGCTATGGCTCCGCTGGAGCACCTCGCCACCGCCACTATCAAGGCGCCGAACGCCTGACCGCAGAGCCAGGATCGGAAAGCCTGCCGCTGGCGACGGCTGCGTGCGGAGCGTAACCCATCGATGCCACCGAACGCCACAACGCCGCGGCGTGTGCTCTTGCCCCCCGCACGTACAGAGCGTCTGCCAGCGTAAGCAGAATCCCGGGCAAGTCCGACGATTCAAGTAATCCGCCCATGTCCCTGCGCGAGCGCACGCGCCTGATACAATCGTCAAGACCGTTCCAGGCATAGTCCCTGTCTTTTGCTTCCAGCATGGTAATTATCCTGGTCATGCTCATGTTTGCAGCGAGCGCCGCGTGCAGAACAGCCGCGTCTCTGCCCCTTTCCAGGTAGAAGCGGGCAAGAGCCGCGTTGGCTGCCAGGGTATTGGCGGGTTCAAGCCTGTACAACGTCATGAAGCGGTCAAATCCGGCTTCCGTCAGCGTTGTGATCATGGCATTGCCAAGGTACGGATCTATGACGGGAGCGCTACCAGTAGCGGGCTCACCCCCAGCAAGAACGCTCTTGAGTACGTTTTCCCAGGCTACGTAGTCTGCGCGCACCTCGTGAAGATCGGCCATCGAATACAAGATGGTGTATCGTTCCTCTGGAATCTCCAGGGAAGCTCTCATATCGTACGCACGCATGTACTGCGCGTTGGCTATCGACAGCTCTCCCTCAACGAAGAATACCCGGCCTTTCCAGTATTCAGCCTCCGGGTACCTGGCCAGCATTTCCACCGCGGTGCGGAATACCTGCACCGAATCCTGCAGGCTTTCCAGGGTTCTGTAGTCAAGCACCTGCAACAACACTTCAATATACGCGCGATGGCTATCAGACAGACGTTGCCGCCTCAGCGATTCAAACAGGGCTCTGTATGAAGCGCCCGCCGCCTTTACCAGGCTTTCGTAGTCGCGGCGAATAAAGTCTTCTTCGGCGAAGGCGGCTAGCGTGGCCTGGATAGAATCGCCTCCGGTAATGGCCGCCTTCGTTTCGAGCGCCTGATTCAGCCTCTGCGCTGCCAGGGTAAAGGTGTTTCTGCGCGTTGTTATCGCTCGGTCGAATTCTATGATGGCCGTGCCGAAATCCTTGGCTTCGTAGGCTATCTTTCCCCTTTCGAGGCTGAGCCAGGCGGGGGATGAATCAGTCGTGGGCATCGTCTGCGCAAGGGAGGGCATGGCTACGCTGCTGACCAGCAGGGTGAGAAGAAGGGAGCGCGCGGCGTTCTGGGCGTTGTTCATATCCGGGACAATTCCTCCCCGAATACAGTATCGGCGTCTTGTGGCGCGCACGTTCGCACAATCTGCCCGTGCCGGAATACGATGATCTTGTCTCCGGCGCCGGTAATACCAATATCAGCGTGCTTTGCCTCGCCCGGGCCGTTTACGACGCAGCCCATAACAGCGACGGTAACCGGTTTTCGTATCGAATAGATGCGGTCCGCCCAGCGCGCGGTGAACGCGTGCGTGTCAAAAGTAGCTCGTCCGCAGCGCGGACACGAAACAATGTCGGCGCTGGTACGTACGCCGCTGGCAAGCGCGACGATCTCGCTTCCGGCCACCACTTCGTTCTCCGGCTCGTCTGACAGCGACACACGGAGCGTGTCGCCGATGCCTTCGGCCAGCAGCTGGTGCAAGGCAATCGCCGAACGCACGCAGCCCTGCACGAGCGGCCCCGCCTCGGTAACGCCTATGTGCAAGGGTATATCGTAGCGCTCCGCGAACAGGCGGTTAGCCCGGACCGTCTCCTCTACCCCGCTGGCTTTCATCGATACGATGACAGAGGAAAAGCCCAGCTCGTCAAGGGCCGCGACTTCCCGTTCAGCCGTTTTCATGATGGCGACCGCCCTGTCGGGCTCGTCCTTCAGATCTGCGGGCAGGGAACCGGCGTTGACGCCTATGCGTATCGGCACGCCCTTGTCCGAAGCCTTGGCCGCCACTTCGCGCAGCTTCCACGGCTCTCCGAGGTTGCCGGGGTTTACGCGTATCTTGGCTATGGGAAAATCCATACAGCGAAGCGCTATGCGCCAGTCAAAGTGCACGTCGGCGACGAGCGGCGTGTCGACCATGGCGGCCAGAGCGCCCAGCAACTCGGCTTGCTCGATATCCGGAGTAGAAAAGCGCAGGATATCGCAACCCAGGTCAGACAGCGTCTGTACCCTGGCCGCCACCGCCTCGAGCGAATCGGCGCGCAGGGGCGCCTTCCACATAGTCTGTACCGACGGCCGGTGACCACCGCCTACGATTATAGTGCCGACCTTTACCGGCCTCGTTCTGTTTGCCATGCCTGTGAGTATAGCTCCGACGCGTATCCCATGTCATGCGGGTGCGCTGGGGGACATCAGATGTCGATAGCCCGTCCTACCCGTATGTCGACGCTCCTGTCCCCGAAAGCCCGCCTGAACCGCTCTATAGCCCAGTCCGAACTGTCATGCGCAGATAAGCCCACGACGGAAGGCGAGATGGCGTCGATAGCCGCTATGGCGTGCTCGACGTCGGCTTCGGTGATGCCGATCCACGGTGGAGCGTCTGTACCGACGATAGCCTGTACGTTGACTGGACCAGCCATGATCCTGCCTCCGTGCACCGGGAAATGAAGGCCACCGATGATGCCATAGATAGGCTCGTCGAAAAGAACCCTCGCTCGGTCGATGATACGCTCCACGGTCTGATGTCCGCACCCGATGACCAAGACGATTCCTTTGTCTGCCACGTTTACGGCCAGTGAGTGCTCGATTGTCAGCCCCATCACGAACAAAGCACGCGGGATGGGTCCGATGCTCGCTATGCCCTTTTTCAGGATCCTAGGCTCATCGATGACCGTTACGCTGCAACCGGGGTTCCAAACCGAACCAGAGAGCGCAACCGGCGCGTATACCGGTATGCCGGACAACGATACCGGCCCCTGCGTCAGACTGAACGTTCGGGTTTTCTGCTCTTTCATCCCCCCCAGGTGGTCAACGTGGGGATGGCTTATGAAGATCATGTCGATATCGGACAGGGAAACACCCAGGCGCTCCATATTGTAGAGCAAAGGTGATGGATGCTCTTTCTTCATATTCCAACCCATATCCATCAAAATGGTGGTGTCATCGGCTCTGAGCAAGTACGACACACCGGGTTCCGTACGGAGGCTCCCATCGGCAGCGTAGTAGTCAATAAGGGGCAGGATGGAGAGACTCTTGACCGCGCCCATGGGTGACAGCTTTTGGAGCGCAGTACCGGTACTGGCTCGCGCTGCCTTTGTTTTATCGACATTCAGTTTGAAGACAAGCAAAATCAGAACTAGTACTGCCGCGCCGATCAGGGCGGCCAGTACGTATAGGACAGGCATGGCAACCCTCCGCCCTGAAACGTATCGACGAAAAAAGCCACCCGGCTGTGTGTCACCGGGCGGCTATTCTGACACAGTTCGCGTTTACACTATTACAGCGCGCCGAAGGTAAAGGCCATCACGAACAGGGCGACGGTCTCGCAGAGGCCGACGACGGTGATGTACTGGCCGAAGCCCTTGCCGGTTTCGCCGAAGGCGTCGCAGGAAGCGGCGCTCGCTTTGCCCTGCGCTATGGCGGACATGGCCATGGCCAGACCGCCGATGACACCGGCACCCAACAGCAGGAATCCGTCCTGCTTTGAGGACATCATCTGCTGCATCAGTATGAAGCCGTAGATGGTCTGCGTAAGTGGCGCGCCAGCAAACACGACGAGCAGGAACGACGCCGGCTTGTTGGCCATATAGTTGCGCTTCCAGGCTCCGATGGCGGCCTGTCCGGCGGTTCCAGCTCCAATGGCTGACCCCACAGCCGCGATACCCAGGACGGCTGCGACGCCGATCATTCCAATATTCATGAAAGACTCCTTTCCATTTCGGCCCGTTCCGCCGGAACGGTTTCCCTGAACGGTTCGTATGCATAGCCGGACCACTCCATTCCGAGGTGGCCGGAGAACTCCAGAACGTTGAGACGCACGCCGTGTACGATAACCGACAGCACGCTCATGATGATATTAAGGCCATGCCCGAATACCAGTAAGGCTACCCCCCCAACAAACAGGATAAAGTGCCCGAGCATGGGGCCTGCCATGTTGTTGACAGCCTGACTGATCGCCACGCCAGCCAGTCCAACCGCCCAGAGACGGATGTACGAGACTATGTCCGCGAACACGTTTACCACGCCCAGGAATACCGACACGATGTTTGCAAAGCTGGACAGAATGCTGCCGACCAAAGCCTTGCCAAATGGTTTGCCGTCTTCCCAGTTCGCAAACACAAAATTCAAGGTAAACCCCGCGGCCACGAGGTACAGTGACCACACGGGCATCGGGTACTTGGTCGAGCTGATAACCAGGTTGAGTACCAGGAAGAAGATTCCACCAACCATAAGCAGCTGGCCAAGCTGTCCGAGCAATTTAAATGAAGGAAAATCCCGTTGTATGTTCTTGATATGCGCTATGGACAGTTGCACGAGACCAATGCTGAAGCATAGCACCTTGATGTTATCGCCCGACTCGGGGTTTGCGTTGGAAATCCAGGGGAGAGCCAGCTTCTGGAGGAAGCCGGGAACCATGTCCACCGGCACACCAAACCAGGTCATTGTCAGCGCTCCCCATACAAGCGTCGCTCCAGACAACACAAGCATCAGCTTGAGCATGTCCGGCACGCCCTTTCCAGAACCCTTCGCCTTGAAAAAAGCAAACAGGCTGGCGAGCAACAGCAGCGTTCCATAGCCAGCGTCACCAAAGATCATCGCGAAAAAGAAGGTAAAAAAGAACAGGAACAGAGCTGAAATATCGTACTCACGGTAGTTGGGCACCGTCCCGAGAAAAGCAAAGATCGGCTCGATCATTCTGACAAGGGGAGGATTCTCCACCTTGGTGGGAGGTTGCTCCTCGTCTAGCGGGTCGTCGAGCGCCAGAGCCCAGCCGTGAGCGGCAGCTACCTGCTCCAGACGCGCAACATCTGCCTGAGGTACCCAGGCCGCGAGCCAGGCTACGCCCTCGTCTGTTGTGGCCATCCCTGAGCGCGCTTCCTCAAAAGCAAGAGCTTGCTCCAGCGACTTGAGCGCGGACCGCAGGGGGCCCGCCTGTGTCGCGTACGCGGCGAGATCCGCTTTGACGGCTACGATGGCTTCTTTGCGCGCGTCCAGCTCTGTTTCGAGCAAGGACAACCCCTTCTCAGGAACACGGAACTCTGCACAGTCGGAAGGCAGGGGTGCCGTAGCATCAGCGTATACGGCCAGCTTGGCGCTCCCTTTGGCCTCGTCGAGCTTGGTATACCCGAGTTCAGCCGGAAGATTCGCCACTTTTTTCGAAGGAATCTCTACCAAGCGCAACGACAGCCCTGCTTCCGCCAGCTGCGCGACGAGCGCCGGGTCAAAATCGCCCCATGGCCGTACGCGTTCTATCTCGCGAGCAAGCACTGCCGATTCTTCCATCAAGGATCGAATGGACGCATCCAGCTTCTTTATGGCAGTTGCGGTCTCTATGGCGGTGTCGACGCTGATGGTGGTCTTGTCCTGGGTGGCCTTGAACTCCGACAACAACCCGATGGCGTCGTACAGGGTTCCTCTCACCGCTACGAGCGAATCGTAACTCTGACCGGAGCCAGCCATGGGCTCCAGGTGCAGGGCTCCCAGCTTGCGCATCTCAACCAGCGCCATGCGCTTCTGGCTTTCAAGCACGACCACAAAGGCACGTTTCATAGGTGCTATCATGATGCCGCCCTTTCCACCTTGCGCTTTGCCATTTTGCCACGCACAACCTGGGCTGTCTGCTGGTCACCCAGGTAAATACCAATCTTTTTGATATTGGCAGCGGTTTCGGGAATTTTTACCTTTTCAAACAGGTTGACGCGCTGCGTCGTCGTACGCAGCTCTTTTTCAAGCCTGAGAATCTGTTCCTCCAGCACCTTTATTTCAAGGTCGAGCGATAGCATCGAGCGAAGCCTCTCGAGAGCCTGATCCACCCACAGCGGCATGGTAAACAGGTCGTAGTCGTCAATGGTAAAATCAGCGCCTTTGAACACCGGAATATCGACGCCGGCTATGTTGCCGCTGGCGGTGCGTATGCTGCCCGCCTGGATAATCCAGCTGCCATCATCACGGCGTATCGCGTCTTCTTCGCCAAAGACCGCTATCCACGCCTGGAACTCTGCCATGTGCCTGTCCCGCTCCGCCGCGAGCTCCCTGGCGTGGGTTTCAATATTGCGTATCTCGGTCTGCAGTTGCTGTTTTTTGAGCTGAAGCGTTGGCAAGTAGCGCTTGTACATCTTGAGCGCATCCTTCTGCTTCTTCAGCTCATTCTTGGTCAGCTTTATCTTTGCCA
>JAFGUM010000152.1 GCA_016938515.1 Spirochaetales bacterium
CCGTCTGCCGACACCTGTATCGTGTTGGTGTTGGCGCGGGCTCCCAGCCATACCTCCGCTATCAGTCGACCAGACGCCAGGTCCCACGCGAACACAGAAGCGCGCGCCATGTCTGAAGCATACAGGCGTCCTCGCACCGGGTCGACGACCAGGTGGCGTTTCGCGCTTCGCCCACCCTGAGCGGATACCCCGTCGTCCAGCTCTCCAACCCGATCGAAGCTGTACGCGTCGTACATTAAAACGGCGCCGCTGCCAAAATCAGCGACGTAGACAATGCCGCCATCGACAGAGAATGCCAGCCCCCGCGGTGTATCACCCGTTTGCATCACACCCAGCACATCGGAGCCGTCAGCTGAAAGCACGCTCACGGTTTTGGACAGCCAGTTGGACACAAAAACACGACCATCGGGGTGAACCGCCAGCACCTTGGGAAACGAGCCCCCACACGGCAGGGTGCGCAGGTACGCAAAGCCTTCAAGAGAAAATACGTGGATGCGGTCTGTGTACATCTGGCTTACCCACAGCTCGCCCCGGCCGGGAGGAAAAGCCATTTCCACGAAGCCCTGTCTGGCAGCCCACGGCGCGGGAGGAGAAGGCGAGGCGACGAGCGCACCCGTGCTGGCGTCCAGAACGCTAAGCGCGGTGCCGGAAAGCGGCGCGACCACGATGAACCGCCCGTCCGGCGTAAACGCGACGCTCTTGGGTCTGTCCCCAACGGGAACGGTAGCGACGAGCCGTAACGCGGAAACTGACCTTTCCAGCTTTTTTTCAACGACGATACCCGCGCGATCCACCGTCAGCATCAGCCTGGCGTCTTCGTAGCCCCTGGCTGAAAACACCAGCTCGTGTACCCCCGCGGCGAGCTCTACCTTGCGCCCGCCATTGTCAGCGGGGAGCAGCGTCAGTGATACTGCCGGGGCACCAGTCGTCGTTGCGTCGACTATGACGGCGTTCTGGGGAGCGGTGCGAAACACCACTGAGTATAGCGCAGCCGGCTTCCCGGTGGCCCCGGGAGCCGCGTCCGCTGCTGGTGGCCGCAGGCACAACAGGGACAGAGCAAGGATTCGCAGAGCCCTGATAGGATGGCGGATGGTTACGATGGGGTCAGAGCTCGCTGGCATCAGCGCCATCGAACAGGCCCGCCTGCTTGAGAATCTCCCTGACCTCATCGGCTGCCGCTAGCCCCTCGGCTTCGAGTAACTCGTGCGCCTGGACGCGATCGTTGAACCCCGCATCAACCGCAGAACGCAACGCCGCCAACCCGGCCTCCGCGTCCTCTGCCACAGTGAGCCGCAAGCGGGCCAGCTCGAACCATGCGGCGGCGTTCGTGGGAGCATCCGCCGTCAGCGCTTCGTACAGCTCCAGCGCGTCCGCGTAGCGGCCAGCGGCCACGTAGGTGGTAGCGAGCGCACAACGCGCCTCCAGCGACGAGCCGTTTGCGGCTACGAAGCGCTCGATGTAGGGAATCGCTGTTTCAGCGTTGCCGGCGGCGGCGAGCAACAAGCCCTTGCGGTATGAAGCCTGCCTGTCATCCGGTTGCAGGGCCAGAACGGCATCGTAACGCGACATCGCCTCTTCCCGGCGTCCCGCCGCTTCCAGTAGAACGGCGAGGTTGTACACGCTGGCCGCGTCGCTCCCGTTGAGCTCGACGACGCGTTCGTAGACGTGTAGCGACTCCTGATC